>JAGRHA010000187.1 GCA_020445205.1 Gammaproteobacteria bacterium | reverse complement strand
GGCAAGGTGCTGGCCCGGCTGCCGGTAGACCCACGCGTCGGTCGCATGTTGCTTGCCGCGGCGCAGGCGGCGTGCCTCAACGAGGTGCTGGTGATCGCCAGCGCGTTGTCGGTGATGGACCCGCGCGAGCGGCCGGTCGATAAACGCCAGGAGGCCGATGAGGCGCATGCCTTGTTCGCCGATGAGCGATCGGATTTCATCGGCTTTCTCAAGCTCTGGCAATTCATCGAGGAGAACCGGCGCCATCTTACGCGACGTAAGTTCGAGCGCTTGTGTCACCAGCATTTCCTGTCGCCGACGCGGGTCCGCGAATGGCACGACGTGCACGTGCAATTGCGCCTGCAGATGCACGAGCTCGGCTATCGCGAGAACGAGGTCGAGGGCGACTATGCGTCCATCCACCGCGCTTTGCTGGCCGGTCTGTTGAGCCACATCGGCATGCGCACCCAGGGCGCCAAGTCCGACTACCTGGGGGCGCGCAATCGTCACTTCCATCTGTTCCCCGGTTCGGCATTGTTTTCCCATCAGCCCAAATGGGTCGTTGCGGCTGAGTTGGTCGAGACAACCCGCCTGTACGCGCGCGGTGTGGCAGCGATCGAACCGGAATGGGTCGAGCCGCTGGCCGGTCACCTGGTCAAACACAGCTATTCCGCACCGCGCTGGCACGCTCGCGCGGGGCAGGTGTTCGCCGACGAGAAAGTCACGCTGTACGGCATACCCATCGTGCCGCGGCGCAAGATCGCCTACGGACGGATCGACCCCGGCGAGTCGCGCAGCCTGTTCATCCGCCATGGTCTGACCGAAGGCGACATGAATACGCGGGCGCCATTCTGGCGTCACAATCGCGAGCTGATCAACGACCTGCGTGATATTGAAGCCAAGGCACGCGGACGCGACGTGCTGGTCGACGAAGAGGTCATCTACGGCTTCTATGCCAGCCGGCTGCCGGATGACGTCTACAGCGTCGCGGCGCTGGAGACGTGGCTGCGCGGCCTGCCACCCGAGCATGGCAAGCTGCTGCACATGCGTTACGAGGATCTCTGCCGGCACGCACCCGACAGTGAATGGGTGGCCCAGTATCCCGATCACCTCGATATCAACGACACGCGTTTGCCACTGCGTTACCGCTTTACGCCCGGCAATGAAGACGACGGTGTGACGCTCGTGGTGCCCGTGAGCATGCTTGGGCAGCTTGCGCCAGGTGTGATCGACCGCGTCGTCCCCGGGCTGCTGCTCGAGAAGGTCACATGGCTGCTCAAGAGTCTGCCGAAGTCGGTTCGACGCCAGCTCGTCCCGATACCGGCCTTCGCCGAGCGTTGCGTCGAGGCGATGCCGACGTCCGATGCGCCGTTGATTCAGACCCTCGGGGCAACGATCAAGCAACTCACGGGATTGCATATTGCCGAGGACGCCTGGCAACCCGATCAGTTGCCGCCGTATCTGCATATGCGCATCCGCCTGCTCGACGAAGACCTGAAGCGTGAACTCGATACCTCACGTGATCTCGCCGCGCTGCAGAAGCAGTTTGCCGGTCGTCAGCGCGCTTTGGCCTCCGGGCGACAGACGCCGACGGGTTCTGCCGCCATCCCGGCGCGGATCGTCGATTGGACCATCGACACGTTGCCGGCAGAAGTCACGCAACGTTCAGGCAGGTTGCAGGTGCGCGGGTACCCGGTACTCGCCGACTGCGGCGACCATGTCGAACGCCAGGTTGCGGACAGTCTTGCGACGGCTCGCCGCGTGCATCACGCAGGCGTACGGCGCCTGCTCATATTGCGGGAAGCCAAGACGATCAAGGCGTTGAAGAAGAACGTCCGTGGTTTGGCCGCAATGCGGCTGCAGTATGCCAGTGTCGCCGCGGCGCCCGATGATGCGGCCACCCATGCCGCCGATGTGCTTGACGAAATCCTCGTCCTCGCTGTCGATAGGGCATTTCTCGATGACGCCTGGTCAGTGCGTGACCGCGCGGGTTTCGAGCGTTGTCGCGAGACGGGGCGGCCGCGACTGGGACCGTGCCTGCTCGAGGTCGGCGCGCTCGTCGCCACGATCCTGGAGCAGGCACATGCGGTGCGGCGCAGCCTCGTCGCGACGACACAGCGCAACTGGCAGGAAGCCGTTACCGATATGCGGGAACAGCTCGATCGCCTGGTCTACCGTGGTTTCATCAACGACACGCCTTACGCCCACTTGCAGGACTACCCGCGTTATCTCAATGCCCTCGCCGTGAGGCGCGACAAGCTGCAGAGTGCGGCAGCGCGCGATCTGCAGCAGATGCACGTAATGGCGCAGATCTACGCCGAGTGGCGTGCACGGGATGCAGGCGCGCGGCGACAGGGGACCGAGGATCCGCGGCTCGAGGAAATTCGCTGGATGCTCGAAGAACTGCGTGTGTCGCTGTTCGCGCAGGCCCTGAAAACGGCCTATCCGGTGTCCGTAAAACGCATCGAGAAACGCTGGCGCGAACTCGGCCTGTAAGCCGGCGCCCATCGCCGTACTCACGACCCGGTGCCAGGGTGGGGCGACAATTTCCGCCGTTTCCTGCGGTCCGGTGTTCGCCGAGCCGACCGCGGCGGCGCTCGTCGGCGATACCGCTTTCCCGTTCGGCCGGCGACAAGGTTCAGTTTTTTGCCGCGCGCTCCACCTCGCGCTCGATCAGCCGGGTCAACCAGTTCGACAGGCTGCGGCCATCGGCTTCGGCGAGTTTCTTGGCCTGCTTCTTGAGATGGGCGTCGATGCGGAAGTTGATGACTTTTTCTTTCGACATTTGGCGATTGTGTGTGGATAGTGTATAAATTGTGTATACAGTGTAACGCAGATCGTGGTCAGGAAACGGTAGCATGTTGTACGAAGCAGCAAAGTACGAACTCAAGTCTCCCCCGGCAAGTGTGTCATGGATTGCCATTGCCACCGAAACCGGTGCGTTGGTCGCAGTGACATTGTTGCTGCTCTGGTTGACCTGAGGGCAGGGCGCGCGCCAGCGCGTCGACCTCGCACGAACTCAGGCGATTTTTTCCTGGACGGCAGGTAACATCGCCCGTCGTTTGTGCTGCATTGCCCGAGGTCTCGTATGACGTCCTGCCCCTGCGGTTCCGGCCGCGACTATGATTCCTGCTGTCAGCCCTTTGTCGAGGGTGAGGCGCTGCCGCCGACCGCGGAAAGCCTCATGCGCTCGCGCTACAGTGCCTATGTGAATCACGCGATCGACTATCTGGGGGAGACCTTGCATCCGCATCACCGCGCCGATTGGGATCGTGAAGCGACCCGGCGCTGGTCGGATAACGCGGTCTGGCAGGGGCTAGAGATCGTCGATACCGAGGCCGGTGGCGAGGGGGACGCCGAAGGAGTGGTGGAGTTCATCGCCCGGTTCGAGGACCACGGCCGCGCGACGCAGCATCGCGAGCGCAGCCGTTTCCAGCTGTTTGAAGGTCGCTGGTACTACGTCGACGGCGAAACGCCGCGCCCGAAGACCCAGCGTCTGGAGACGCCCAAGGTGGGGCGCAACGATCCCTGTCCCTGCGGCAGCGGAAAGAAATTCAAGAAATGCTGCGGCGCCTGAGCGTCACGTAGCGGCCAGTACGTCGTGGATAAACCTTTCGCCGAGTCCTGCGTTCAGAATCGCGACCCGATCTTTGACGTGATAGCGCCACGTCTGCAGGCGTGTCGGCAACTGTTGGAGATCGGCAGCGGCACGGGTCAGCACGCGGTGTACTTCGCGCCGCAGTTGCCGCACCTGCGCTGGCAGACGAGTGATCGCGCTGAGAATCACGCGGCGATTCATCAATGGCTTGACGACGAGGGTACGGACAACATCCTGCGTCCGTTGCAACTCGACGTAATCTCCGATCCCTGGCCGAGCGGGCCCTATGATGCGGTGTTCAGTGCCAATACGGCGCACATCATGCCGCTACATGCCGTCGAGGCGATGTTCACGGGCGTCGGGCAGGTGCTCGCCGCAGGGGCGTATTTCCTGCTCTACGGTCCGTTCTGCTACGACGGCCGGCATACCGCGCAGAGCAATGTCTCGTTCGATGCCTGGCTCAAGGCGCGCGACGCGGCGATGGGCGTGCGTGACGTGACCTGGTTGCGGTCGATCGCGGCGCCGGTCGGCCTGCGCCTGGTCGACGATGTCGCGATGCCCGCCGACAATCGCACGCTGGTCTGGCTCAAGTCCTGAGCGATGGCGGCCGTTAAGATGGGCGATCGCTCGACGGACTCGGTGATAAACTAAATTCCCATGCGCATATCGGCCTTTGTATTCGGAATCCTCTGTTCCGCGGTGCTCGCATCGTCAGCCGTGTGCGCCGACGTGTACAAGTATCGCGATGCGCAGGGCAACGTGCTGCTGACCGATCAGCCGATGCGCGGCATGACCCTGCTCAAACGTTATCGCATGCAGACCGGTCGTTCGGCAGCGTCCAGCGCGCCGGATACGATGGCGCAGATGCGGGCACGCCGGCGCCAGCTGGATCCGTTGATCGAACGTGCGGCACTCGCTGCCGAGTTGCAGCCGGCGCTCGTGCACGCCGTGGTGCGCGCCGAGTCGAGCTATCGCACCGACGCGGTGTCATCGAAAGGTGCGGTCGGATTGATGCAGTTGATGCCGGGTACCGCTGAGCGCTATGGCGTCAGCGATCGCCGTGATGCGGCCGAGAACCTGCGCGGTGGTACCGAGTACTTGCGTGATCTGTTGCAGATGTTCGAAAACGATCTCGAACTCGCGGTGGCGGCTTACAACGCGGGTGAAAATGCCGTGATTCGCTACGGCAACAAGATCCCGCCGTATGACGAGACGCAGGGTTACGTGCGCAAGGTGCTGCGTTTCTACCAGGCAATGAACGGCGAAGACAAACTCGCCCTACGTTGACAGACCTCGTCCACTGCGGCCAAGCTGCGCGCAGTCGTTTCCCGCCACACCGGCGACTCAGGGTCGCCCGCAATCACCATGAACACACAATCGCCAATCCCGCCCGAGGCATCTGCTGCCCGGCGAGGGCGCGTCTGGCGCTGGGTCCGCGACCTGTCGCTCATTGCGGTGGCCGTGTTGGCCATACAGTGGTGGCAATCGCGCGATCTCGCCGGCGGTGCGGCACCGGTATTGATCGGATTGCTGACCGACGGTGCGCCGTACCAGGCGAACTACCGCGATGGACCGTTGCTGGTACATTTCTGGGCGACCTGGTGTCCTGTGTGCCGAATCGAGCAGGGCACGATCGACAGCATCGCTGCCGATCACGAGGTGATTACCGTGGCCACGACCTCGGGTACCCCCGACGAACTGATCGCTTATCTCGGTGAACACGCGCTCGGGTTTCGTGTTGTGGTCGACGAAAGCGGCGACATTGCGCGCAATTGGGGGGTGGCTGGCGTGCCGGCGACCTTCATCGTCGGCCGCGACGGCAGCATACAGCACGCCGGGATGGGCTATTCGACGGAACTCGGTTTGCGTCTGAGATTGTGGTTGGCGGCGCTGTAGGCGGCGCCATGGCACTGCGGATTCAGTCTTCGCCGACGACGCGTTCGTCGCGCGGCGCGCTCAGCAGTTTTTCCGCTTCGATCTGGTTCTTGGCAAAGATCAAGCGGCAGTCGCGCCCGGGCGTCGCCGCCGGATCGTCCTTGAGCGCACCACGGCGTTCGCGTGCCAGCGCACGTGCGGTTTTGTAATTGTCGAAGGTTTCGATGTGCTCGAGCACCTTTTTCGCGCTGCCGGCGTTCTCGGTGACGTAATAAACGAAGTAAGGCATGGCCGCACCGTGGATCAAGTTCGCAACGCGCTTATTCTAACCCGGGCAGGCGCAGGCGCGCCCCTCGCGCGAAGTGCGGAAATGCCGCCGCGGTTGCTTGGGCCTAACACGCCGGGTTGAAACACCTCGTCGTCCCACGGGGCAAACCTAGGGTTTTCCGCCCTGCCTGCCGTAGGTGGCGTTGTGCAGGTGTTCCCGTAGCTGGCGCTCGCGCTCTTCGAGCAGCCGCGTGATAGCCCCGGGGTGAAGGGCGGCGCCAAGACCATCTGCACGTTGCTTCAACGTTAGGTCGAGCATCGCCAGCTCGCTGTCATAGAACGCCTGCCAGGCGCGCACGTTACGGTCCAGCAGGGATTGCTGCTTCGGGTCGAGCTGCGCACGCAAGGCCTTGGTCCAGCGTTTGATGCGATCGCGCAGCACGGCTTGCTGCGACTTTTCGCACGCCGCGACAGCGCGCGCATCGCGCGCCGCACCGACGCAGTCGCGCAGATCCTGGCGACCGCGTTGCGGGTCCGCCGGTGAATGCCCTGCAAATACGATACTGCCACCCAGCAAGACGGCTTTGCACCAGCCGGCGGCCTTGGTTAGTCTAGCGCCCACTCCTCATCCCCCGGTGCATCCCATGTCCGAACCAGTCATCGACGCCAAGTTAACGGAATTCGGCAACAAGATGTTCGAATTGTTCCACTTGTTCGGACTGTTCATCATCGGTGCAGCCGTGGTCTGGGCGTCGTGGGTCGAGGTGTTCGAGATCATTGGCCACGGGGGGCCGCGGATCAAGGACGTCCTGCTACTGTTCATCTACCTCGAGCTGGGTGCGATGGTCGGTATCTATTTCCAGACGAAACGCCTCCCGGTGCGCTACCTGATCTATATCGCCGTCACCGCACTGACGCGTGTGCTCGCGGTGGATATCAAAGAGATGAGCGACGAGCACATGATCACCATGTCGGCCGCGATCCTCATACTCTGTCTCGCGGTCCTGGTTCTGCGGGTCGGCAGCAGTCGCTTCAACGAGCGTGACCCGCTCGAGAAATAACCGCCGCACTTGCATGGCAGACTTCCCGCACATCCAGACGGCGATCCCCCATCGCCGCTACCACTACGGCGACTACTCGGTGACGGTGCTCGGCGATGTGCAGAGCGGCGATGATCGTGACTATGTCTACGTCGCCGCGTTCGTCCGCGAAGGCGAGGCCCAACCGCGTCTGTTCGTGACAGCCGAGCGTACGCAAGGCGGCACGGCGTTGCGCGTGGTCAACGCGACGATGGACGAAACTCTCGACGTCGATCCGCGTTGGGCAAAGCTCGAGGATCTGTGTGAGCAGGCGCTGCAGACGGGCGCGCAGCTGCTCGGCCTCGAAAAGGAAACCCCTTACCTGCTGGGGTGAGGCGCGACGGGCGCAACACGCCGCGGCGCATCAACCATCGGCGCCCATGGTCGACGACTGCGCCAGCCACTCCGCTGCGCGCTGTTCCGCGTAGTATTCGGCCCGCCATGGCCAACGACCGCCGATGAAACCGACATGGCCGCCGTCGGCGGTCAGTTCCAACGTGACGCTCGGTGACAGCTCATCGGATTGCGGCGGCGTGTCGGCGAACATGAAGGGGTCGTTGCGGGCGTGCAGGATCAGTGTCGGTACCTGGATCGCCGGGATGAACGCGCGACTGCTGCAACGTGTGTAGTAGTCATCGACACCGGCAAAGCCGTGCAGCGCCGCCGTCACTTGGTCATCGAACAGGCGGAAGGTGTCGAGGCGATCGACGTCCACGTCGAGCGGCGAGGGCATGCGCGCGAACTTGCTGCGGTACGCGGCCTGCAGGCTGCTGACCAGGTGACGCTGATACAGGCGTGAGGCGCCGCGCTCGAGGCGCCGCGCGGCATCGGCGAGGCGAAACGGCACGGAGATCGCGACCGCTCGGTGCAATGACGAAGTGGCGCCGTGTTCGCCGAGCCACTTCAGCAACACATTGCCGCCCAGGGACACGCCGACCGCGGCATAGGGCGCCTGCCCATGACGGCGTTCGATGTGCTCGCTGATGGTCTGCGGGTCATCCGTCTTGCCACTGTGGTAACTGATCGGCAGACGGTTCGGTTCACGCCCGCAGCCACGGAAATGCATCAGGCAGGCGCGGAAACCATGTGCATTCACTGCCTGCATCAAGCCGGTCGCGTAGTGTGAGTGGATGCTGCCCTGCAGGCCGTGCAGCAACAGCACGATGCGGCCGTGTGTGGGCCCTGACCATGCCAGGTCGAGGAAATCGCCGTCGCCGAGTTCGACGCGTTCCCAGGTGATGTCGATGCGAGGTCGACGGCGGAAAAACGCCGGCCACAGGGTCTGCGCATGGGGTCCACGTAACCACCAGGCCGGTCGGAAACGGCTGGCGACGAGCGGCATCAGTGGTCTGCCTGGCGGTACAGGCTCGCGTACAGGCCGTCGTTGCGAATCAGGTCCTCGTGACGGCCGTCCTCGACGATCCTGCCGTTGTCGAATACCAGTGCGCGGTCGGCTTGACGCACGGCACTCAGACGATGCGCGATGATCAGTGTCGTGCGGCCATGCAGAAAGCGCTGCAGTGCCTCATGCAGATTCTGCTCGGTGGTGGTGTCGAGCGCTGATGTCGCCTCGTCGAGGATCACCACCTTGGGATCGCTGAGGATCATGCGTGCGACCGCGAGGCGTTGGCGTTGGCCGCCGGACAGGCGGATGCCGTCGCGGCCGACGCGCGTGTCGAGGCCTTGCGGAAGTTCGCGGATCGTGGCCGACAGCTGGGCGATGTCGAGAGCGCCCCACAGCGTTTGTTCCGTGGTTTCGCGGCCGAGTGTGAGGTTGTTGCGCACGGTATCGTTGAACAGTGCCGGGTGTTGCAGCACGGTCGCGACGTTGTCGCGCACGACGTCGAGGCCGATCTCGTCGACCGGGACGCCGTCGAAACAGACCTTGCCGCCTTCCGGCAGATACAGACCAAGCAGGATCTGAACCAGCGTGGTCTTGCCGCCACCGCTCGCGCCGACCAGCGCGACCTTTTCGCCGGCCCGGATGCTGAGGTTGACGTCATCGAGCACGCGCGACCCCGTGCCGTAGCGGAAGCTGACGTGTTCGACGTCGATGGCGACGGTCGGTTTGCCCGCGAAGGGGTCGTGCTTGTGTGGGTAGTTGGGTTCGAGACCGACGTCCATGAGCTGGTTGATGCGTTCGAGGGCGGCCTTTGCCGCCAGGTAGGCATACTGGATGGCGAGGATCTCCTGCACCGGCGCCATCATGAACCACAGGTAGGCGTATACCGCCAGCATCTGGCCGATACTGAGGTCCGAGAACAGCACCATGAACATCGACAGTGCGCGAAAAATGTCGAACCCGAACAGGAACACCATGAACGACAGCCGGTTTGCCGCATCGCTGCGCCAGGTGAAATTGGCCGAGTGGTCGCGGATCTGACCGGCGGCATCGATCACGCGCTGCACATAGTGGCGCTCGCGGTTGCTGGCACGGATCTGCTGGATGGCGTCGAGGGTTTCGGCCAGCGATTCCTGGAACGCCTGATAGGCGCTGTTCTCCCGTGCCTTGAGGCGTTTCACGCGTCGACCGAACACGGTCGTGAGGTAGATGACGACGGGATTGAGCAGGAGGATGAACAGGGCAAGCTGCCAGTGCATCCACAGCAGTACAATCGCGGTGCCGACCACACTCAGCACGGCGACGATGAACTTGCTGGTCGTCTGGCTGACAAACTGATCGATCGCGTCGAGATCGGTGACCAGGTGTGAGGCCACGGTGCTGCTGCCGAGGGTCTCGTACTCCGACATGGAGAAACGTTCCAGGCGCTGCAGAAGTGCGCGCCGGATCTTGAAAATCACGTCTTTTGAAATCAGCGTGAACTCACGCGTTTGCCAGACGTTGAACACCAGCGTGAGAATGCGCAGCACGAGGGTGAGCGCCAGTACCGCCGAGATGTAAAGTATCGGCCCGTGCCAGGATTGCGGGAAAACGGCGTTCATCCATGCGACGGCCGTCCCCGGCTTGCCGAGCAGGACCTCGTCGACCATGAGCGGGATCAACAGCGGTACCGGGACGGCCGTGATGGCGCCGAGAATCGCGACCAGGTTGGCGGCGGCAAGTTCTCGCGGGTGATGGCCGATCATTTGGACCAGCTCGCTCCATGTGTAGACTTCGGAGCGGAGTGGTACGGCGGGATCGGCGGGGTGCTTCATGGCGCCAGTCTATCAGAGCGGCGGTTGCGGCCGACGAGGCCGGTAGGGGATTGTGATGCGATGCTTGTTGGGTGTAATGGGTTTGGTGTGGGCGTTCTCGACAGTCCATGTGGTCGCCGCCGACGGTGACACATTGCGGCTTGATGGCGACGCGATACAGGGTGGGTTGATCGTCGGGCACACCCTCCCGGGCAGCAAGGTCAGTCAGGATGGTCAGCGTTTGCGCGTGAGTGCCGCCGGCGATTTCCTGCTTGGCTTTACGCGTGATGCGCCGGCGACCTCGGCGCTGGAGATCGAGTTGCCCGATGGACAGCGTCTCGAACAGACCCTGCAGGTCGAGCCTCGCGAGTACCAGGTGCAACGCATCGACGGCTTGCCGAAGAGCAAGGTGTCACCGTACAAACCCGAAGACTTGGCAAGGATCCGCAAGGACGTCGCCGACGCGAAGAAGGCGCGCGCCCGCGACGACGATCGCCAGGATTTCCTCGGCGGATTCGCGTGGCCGGTGCTGGGCCCGATCACGGGTGTCTACGGCAGTCAGCGCGTATTGAACGGCGAGCCGCGCCGGCCGCACTTTGGCGTCGACGTCGCGGCCCCGGTCGGTACCCTGGTGCGCGCACCCGCAGCCGGACTTGTGACATTAGCGGTGCCCGACATGTTCTTTTCCGGCGGCACGCTGATCATCGACCACGGGCACAAGCTCACGTCGAGCTTCCTGCACCTGAACAAGCTGCTGGTGCGTGAAGGTGATTACGTGCGCCAGGGTGACGTCATCGCCGAGGTCGGGGCGACGGGCCGCGTTACCGGTGCGCATCTCGACTGGCGCATGAACCTGCGCGATCGCCGGATCGATCCACAGTTGCTGGTGCCGCCGATGGCGGAGGCGACGGCCGCCAATCAAGCGGAATGACGGGTCTCATCCATAAGATTCTGTTATATTTGGACAATTGTTAATTTATTGTGAGTCGTATCCGAATGAAACGGACTGCCCTGGTGGTTGCCTTGTTTGTGATGTTGCCGGGCATGGGTGGCGCGGCCGATCTGAAAACGGTCTACGCGTTGGCCGGCGACAACGACCCGGCGCTGCGAGCAGCGCTTGCCAATCGCAATGCCAGCTATGAAGCCGAGCCAATCGCGCGTTCCCAGTTGTTGCCCAACGTCGCGCTGAGTGGCGAGGCCAACTATACGGATCAGGATGTAAAAAGCTCGATTTCCGGTTCCTACCATGACAACTACTTCGGGGCGAATGGCGCGATCCAGGCGACGCAGCCGCTCTACCGCAAGGATCGCGAGCTGCAACTCGAACAGGCGAAGGACCAAGTGGCGCAGGCCGACGTGGACTATGCGGGTTCGATCCAGGAACTGATCGTGAGGGTGTCGCAAGCCTACTTCGGTGTGTTGTCTGCGCAGGACACGCTGGAATTCGCGGGATCCGAGAAAAAGGCCATCGCACGCCAGCTCGACCAGGCCAAACAGCGGTTCGAAGTGGGTCTGATTGCGATAACCGGCGTCCACGAGGCACAGGCGCGCTACGACCAGTCACGTGCGGACGAGATTCTGGCCAAGACCAATCTCGAAAACGCGATCGAGGCACTGCATGAGATCACGTTGCAGGTCGTGCAGCCTTTGTCCCAGCTGAAGGCCAAGATTCCCCTCGATCCGCCGCAGCCGGCGAGCCTCGAGGAGTGGACCAAGATCGCACTGGAGAACAATCCGCTGATCCTGTCGGCCAAATACGATGCCGATATCGCACGCAAGCAGATCGAGGTGGCGGATGCCGGCGATTCACCGGCGCTGGATCTCGTCGGTTCCTACGGGATCAACCGCACGGGCGCTGATCTCGGCAGCGACTCGAACAATGCCATCGTTGGCCTGCAGCTGAGTATGCCGCTATATACCGGCGGTGGTGTGCAGGCGAGTACGCGCCAGGCACGTTACCGTTACGACGCTGCGCAGGAACTGCTCGAACAGCGTCGCCGCGCGGTGCAGACCCAGGTTGGCAATGCCTATCGCGGGGTGGTGTCGAGCATCAGCCGCGTCGCGGCGCTCAACGCGGCACAGACATCGGCAAAAAGTGCACTCGAGGCCACCGAGGCGGGTTTCGAGGTTGGTACACGTACGCTCGTCGACGTCCTAAACGGCCAACGAGACCTGTTTCGCGCCCAGCGTGACTACGCGGTGTCCCGTTACGACTACATCCTCAACAATCTGATCCTGCTGCAGGCAGCGGGTACGCTCAGTGAGGACGACCTCGTGCGCGTCAATACCTGGTTGAAATAACGGCGATCGACGACAGACGGCGAAAAGCGGCCCGGGTGGCCGCTTTTTTCATTGGCGTTCGCGCCGAGCGAACATCAGGCTGGTGATCTGTTCCGACACAATGCCGATCAGAAAGGTCAACAGCGAGGTCATGTAGAGCAGGGCGCTCATGTTGGTGAATCGCGACTCCGTGATGAAGGTGTACGCGTACAATGCGGTCGCCGACAGGAACAGGAACACGCTGATCGGCAGGAACAGCTTCAACGGCGAGTAGAGTGCGCCGATCTTGAAGATGATGACCATGAAGCGTGCACCCTCACGCCATATCTTCAAGTGACTCTTGCCGGCACGGCGCAACACGTCGATGGGTTCATAGGCCACCGTGTAGCCTGAGCGGAAAAATGCCATCGTCGAGGTCGTCGGGTAGGAGAAACCGTTTGGCAGCAGATGCAGGAACTCGCGGAAACGTGACGCATTGACCACGCGCAGACCGCTGGTCAGATCGGGGATGCGTTGTCCCGTCATCCAACTCGCGAGCCGATTGAACACGAAGTTGCCGATACGACGGAACAGACTGGCCTGGTCGCGTCCACTGCGCGCCCCTACGACCATGTCGAGGTCTGCCGAGCAGTATCTGTTCCACACCCGCTGCAGGTCGGCCGCCGAGTGCTGACCATCGGCATCGAGCATTGCCAGCACCTCGCCTCGTGCGGCACGGGCCCCGCGTTTGATTGCCGCACCATTGCCCATGCGGTAGGGATTGCTGACCAGCGTACAGTCGTGTTGCCGGCAAACGTCAGCCGTCAGATCCGTTGAACCGTCGTCGACGACGATGATCTCGGCTTGCGGAAATGCCTGCTTGAGCGACGGAATGAGCGAGCGCAGGCTGTCACCTTCGTTGAGTGCCGGAAGGATGATACTGAGCTCTGTCGCTGTCGGTTCCGCGTCCATGATTATCGCTGCTGCAGTTCGATGTCGATCGCCTGGCGCAATCGGGTGTGCTCGTTTCGTTGATCCGCATTGCGGATAGTGGCTTCCGCTTCATCCAGCGCCAACATCGCGGCTTCGAACTGTGATTGCTTGCGCAATACGCGGATCAGCTGCGCATGATACCCCCACTGGTCGGGCCATGCGCGGACTGCCGCACGCGCATGTTGCTCGGCAAGATCGAGGCGTCCCGTGACGAATTCGTGGTATTCACGATAGGCCGATTCGATCGCGGCACGTGCCGTATGGCCCCAGCCCTCGTTACGCAGTGCTGCATCCAGGATCGCCTCGACGTCGGTGTTGTTCAGCCAGGTGGCACCTTCGCGTCGCTGCCAGCGGACGAGAAAGCTGAACTGGCTGATCGACAAGTCGATCGGACCGATGTCGTCGTTGGCGAGTGCGTGTTGCAGGCGTTCGAGCAACGCCGCAGGTGGTTGTGCGCCCATGTGCAGGTGCAGGACGACTTTGCCGAACAGGCAGTCGATGCACTTGCCATCGATTTCCAGCCCGCGGTCGAGGAAGCTGTCGGCTGCCGCGGCGAGGCTGGCCTTGTCGCCTTCGGACTTGTCGATGGCAACGATGAGCATTTGCGCCGCCATGAAGTTGCTGCGCCGTGAGTTGGGGTGATTCTCTACGGCATTCAGTGCGAAGGCACGGTAACTCGACCAGTTGCCGACACGGACCCAGGTGCCGACCGTGTAAGCGATTGCCAGCAGCACACCGAGCACCAATGCGACACGATGCCAATCCATGTCACGCGACGCCATGAGTGCGAGGTAGGCAAGGAACAGAAGGGGGCCGGTGGCGGCGACGTAGTTGCGGTGTTCGAACACCAATTCAAGCGGGATGATGCTCGATTCAAGCGCATGGTTGGCGAGAAAAAACAGCACCGCAAAAGCGAACAGGGGCCAGCGTTTCCTTGCGGCGACCGCTGTCACCACGAGCACCAGCCACATTGCGACGGCTGACGCAGTCGTCCAAGGCGCGAACCAGCCGGTGGACACGCGGAGATCGTCGTGAAACAGACCGAACGCACTGAGGTCCGGTGCGACCAGCCAACGCAGGTAAGACCATAGGACCCGTGTTTCGGTGAGCAGGCGCTGCTCCATCGTGAACGGCCGGCCGTCGTAGGTCAGTAGTTCCGGATGCGTGACCAGGTAGACCGCGGCGAGCAGTAGGGGTACGGCGATATAGAGAGCGCGGATCGCCATAACGAACCTGCGGTCCGCCGAACACGACACGCCCTGCAATACGGTCACTTCGATCACCAGCAGCAGCAGTGGCATCAAAGCCGCGTTCTCCTTGGCGAGGAAACCCAGCAATGCCACGGGGGCGGCCGCCAGCATCCACCATCGTCCCGGCCTGCCGTTGGCGATAGCGAGGCGGCCGTGCAGGTAGCAGACCAGTCCGATGAGCAGCGACAGACTCGACAACAGCGTCATGCGCTGGACCACATACAGCACGGTGCTGACCTGCAGCGGGTGCAGCAGCCAGACTACGGCGACCACCGCGGCTGTGGTCTCGATAACCCGGGTGTCGTCGGTTCGTCTCACGGCGCGCAGCACGAGGCGTGCGAACAGGAACACCAGCACCCCGTTGAGTAGGTGCAAGGCCAGATTGGTTGCCTTGTACGCCCAGGGATTCAAGCCCGCGAAAGCGTGATTGATGCCGAAGCTCAGCTGTGCCAGTGGCCGGTTGGCAGGGAACGCGCTGAACGACGAATTCCACGCGCGGGCGAGGTCGTCGATCGCGAGTGACTCGATCTTGACCCAGCGGTTCTGCGTGATGTGGATGTTGTCGTCGAACAGGAATGGGCCGTCGAGACCGCGGGCATAGACGAGCATCGCGATACCGATGCCGAGCAGCAGAATCAGGTGGCTGGGTTTCAAACGGGGCTCTGCAGGGCTGTACTCGTCGAAGTTAGCGTCGGCAGATCGGGATTCCTGAGCAGGTTTCTCGTGCCGTCGGGCGTTACATTCTGGATGCACACAAATTATGTGACATTATTCGCTAAAGTTTTGTACTAAAAAACCGAACAATTGCACATGCTCGACGGCCTGATCACCTCCAAAATGCGGGTGCAGATCCTTATGCGGTTGTTTCTCAATGCGAACAGCCGTGCGTACCTGCGCGAGCTCAGCAAAGAGTTCGATGCTTCCCCGGGCCACGTGCGCAGCGAACTGCAGCAGCTGGCGCAGGCCGGTCTGCTCGAGAGTGAACGTGAAGGCCGGCAGGTGTATTACCGAGCCGCACGCCAGCACCCGCTTTTTCCGGATCTGCAATCGATGGTCCGCAAGGCGCTCGGCATGGACCGCATCCTCGACAGCATCATCGAACGTCTCGGTCGCCTCGAATCGGCGTATCTGGTTGGCGATTATGCCGCCGGGCGTGATACCGGCATCGTCGACCTGGTTCTGGTCGGTGACATCGACCGCCGTAACCTCGACGACCTGGTTGCGAAGACCGAGCGCTACATCGATCGGCGCATCCGCACGTTGGTGGTTTCTCACGAAGAACTTGGCCGTTTCGATGAGCGCCTGCGCCAATCGCCCGTGCTACTGCTGTGGAGCAAGGCACCCGGAGGCGACAATGCCTGAGGCATGCGGTGCAAAGCGCGGCGTAGCGGAGATCTCCGCGGGAGAGCGCGGAACGCTCGATAGCGCATTCTGGTGTGAGTTGTGGTCATTCCGTGAGGCATTCCGCGTGTTGGTATGGCGCGCGGTGCGGGTGCGCTACAAGCAGACCGCGGTGGGCATCGCCTGGGTCGTGTTGCGGCCGTTGATGCTGGTCGCGGTGCTCACATTGATCTTCGGCGTGCTGGCGGGGCTGCGCGAAACCGGCCCCACACCCTATACCTTGCTCGTACTCGGCGGTGTTCTCGGTTGGCAGTTCTTCTCCTTGGTGCTGACGGAAGCGGCCAACAGTCTGGTCGCAAACGCGCAGATCATCGGCAAGGTGTATTGCCCCCGGGTGCTCTTTCCGGCCAGCGTGCTTGCCGCAGGGATGCTCGATCTTCTGTTGACCTTGCTGATCTTCGTGCCGCTGATGCTGTGGTACGGCTTCCTCCCTGGGTGGCAGGTGCTCTTATTGCCGCTCGGCCTCGTGTTGTTGGCGGCGATGACGCTAGGTGCAGGCTTGTGGGCCGCTGCACTCAACGTGCGTTACCGTGACTTCGGCATCCTGATTCCGTTCGTGTTGCAGCTGGGTTTCTTCGTCAGCCCGGTTGCCTACCCGTTGTCAGTGGTGCCCGTCGCATGGCAATGGCTGTATGAATTGAATCCGATGGTCGGTGTGCTGGAACTGTTGCGCTGGTGTCTGCTGGGTGGCGACATCGCGGGACTTTCTGTTGCCGTCGCTTGGTCGGTGGTGTTCGCACTTGTCGCGTTGGTCAGCGGTCTGCGCTATTTCCATCGCGCCGAACGTGATTTCGCGGATATCGTCTGACATGGCAAACGTGATCGAGACAGACGGCCTGGGTAAACGCTATGTGATCGGGGCGTCGATGGCGCAGCGCAGTGGCCTGCGCGAGCTGCTGGCGTCGCCATTACGTGCCCTGAAGGGCCGTGGTACCTCTGCCGGAGACAATGTTCACTGGGCGTTGCGCGACGTCTCTCTGCGCGTTGGTGAGGGTGAGCGCATCGGCCTGATCGGTCGCAACGGCGCCGGCAAGTCGACACTGTTGAAATTGCTGGCGAGAATCACGCATCCGACGACAGGACGTATTCGCATCGCCGGTCGCGTCGCAAGTCTGCTCGAAGTGGGCACGGGCTTTCATCCCGAGTTGAGCGGGAGGGAGAACATCTACCTCAATGCGGCATTGCTCGGCATGTCTGCACGCGATGTCGCACGTCGGTTCGATGCCATCGTCGCGTTTGCTGAAATCGGCCGCTACCTCGACACCGCGGTCAAACATTACTCGTCGGGCATGTATATGCGGTTGGCATTTGCCGTTGCCGCGCATGTGGAGACGGATATTCTTCTCGTCGACGAGGTGCTTGCCGTCGGTGACGCGAATTTCCAACGTAAGTGCCTGAATGCGATGGGCGACGCCGCAGCGGCGGGGCGGACTGTGGTGCTGGTCAGTCACCGCATGAACGCGATTACGTCACTGTGTGATCGCGTCGTGATGCTCAGTGAAGGCTCTGTGGTGCTGGACAGTCGCGATGTCCGTCATGCCGTGCGCCAGTACCTGGTGCGTGATGACGATGCCCTGCGCGGCGCGTGGTACGCTGCAGCGGACGCACCGGCGCGCGACGGAGTACGCCTGCTGGCCTTCTACATCAGTGACGCCGATGGGCGACCCGTCGAGGGTGTGCGTGCGAACGATGACGACAGCCTGATCAATGTCGAGTTCGAGCTCAAATCCGTCGACTCGGCGCTCAAGCTCGGTTATGCGCTGTACGCAGACTCGGGCGAATTGCTTTACTGGAGTTTCTGCAAAGACGGTCCGGCATCCGACTGGCCGACATTGAAACGCGGCAGGAATGTTCTCAGCTCGGCCCTGCCAAAACGCTTGTTGAACGAGGGCGAATACCGCCTCGAACTGATCGCGGGTTTCCACTATCGCAGCTGGATTGCTCAGCCCGATCATGATGCACCGTCGATTGTGCTGGAGATTCAGGGTGGGCTCAGCGATTCGCCGCTATGGCTGGAGCGACGTGCCGGCTTGCTCGCGCCTGATCTGCCATGGGCATGCCGCGAGCCATGAACGCCGCGGGCCTGCCCCGGCTCGAGGTCACCGGGCTCGATGCCATGTCTCTCGCTGCCCAGTCACTTTGCAATGTTTGGCAGTCGGACAAACACGATCCCTGCACACGTCTCGCGCACGTTGCATTTCATTGTCAGTTGATCGACTGCGACGTGCTGGAACGTATCACCTGGGCACTGCTCGCGTGGCCGAATCCGGCGCATATCCTGCTTGTCGACAGGCGGTTCGATAGCGTCGTTGGCGAGATCGCCTGCAGCCGGCCGCCAGCAGCGGGAGGGCGAGGGGACGTCGCCGTGTGGAACGATTTCTGGTTGCTGCCGGGGGTGAATCCCGTCGATTCAGTCCGTTTCGACGGCCGCGCCGAATCCGTGTCTTTCCCTCCACGTC
>JAGRHA010000186.1 GCA_020445205.1 Gammaproteobacteria bacterium | reverse complement strand
CGACGGGGCAGGAGGCCTATACGACGGCGATCTCGCTGCAGGACGGCATGCAGAATGGCCGCATCTCGCGCAGCATGCAGTACGAGATCGTCGGCACCGATATTTCGCCGACCGCAGTCCGCGAGGCGCAGGGCGCCACCTATTGCGGTGTCGCCGCGGGTCGTGGTCTCAGCGACGATCAACGGCGGCGCTACTTCCGCGATCTCGGCGGCTGTATCGAAGTGCTGCCGCAGTACCGCCAGGGTGTGAGTTTTCGTACCTTCAATCTGCTCAAACCCTTCGACGCGCTCGGTCGTTTCGACGTGGTGTTCTGCCGCAACGTGTTGATCTACTTCTCGCAGGAACGCAAACGCGACATCGTTTCGCGTATCGCCCGTGTGCTCAATCCCGGCGGTTATCTGTTCCTCGGTTCCACGGAATCGATGAGCGGCAACGAAGACCTGTTCGAGATGCGCAATATCGCGGGCGGCCTCGTCTATCGCCTCCGCGGCTGAGTCGCGACCTTCACCCCACAGCGGCCGAGCGGTCGCCCCTCTTGCCGCCGAATAGCGGCAAACGCTTGCCGCACGCGGTCGTGAAGCGGCGCCTCGATGAGCATAACTCGCTGATTTTAAGTGCTTCCTGCTGGTTGGCATGCGTTCTGCTGTGTAACGCCCGAATGGTTCGTTCACAGGTCTTGCAGATGAATCTCGACAATCTTTTCGGCATCCACGAAGAGGCGCTGCGACTGCGTGCGCGCCGCTCCGAGGTGCTGGCATCGAATCTCGCCAATGCCGACACGCCCGGCTACAAGGCGCGTGACTTCGATTTCCAGGCGATGTTGCGCAAAGAGATGCAGGCCCCGGTGCGTCTCGCAGCGACCCACAACGGACACATGCGCACCGACCAGGGCGTCGTCGCACAGAGCCAGATGGCGTATCGCGTGCCGCAGCAGGGGTCGCTCGACGGCAATACGGTGGAGCCGGAACGCGAGCAGGTCGAGTTCAGCGCCAACGCGATGCGCTACCAGGCAACGCTGCAGTTCCTCGACAGCCGCATCAAGGGTCTCAAACTCGCAATCAAAGGTAACGGCTGATGAGCAGCTTCAAGATCTTCGATATCGCCGGTTCCGGCATGAATGCGCAGAACCTGCGCCTCAACGTCGTTGCCAGCAACCTCGCCAACGTCGACGCGGTATCCAGCAGCATCGAGGAAACCTATCGCGCCCGGCAGCCCGTGTTCAAGGCCATGCTCGACGAGGCAGGCGCGCGCAATCCCGCCGTCGGCGTGCGCATGGCGGGTGTCGTCGAGAGCAAGGCGCCACTGGTGCGCGAGTACGCGCCCAATCACGCGCTGGCGGATGAGGAGGGTTACATCTACCGGCCCAACGTCAATGTGGTCGAGGAAATGGCCAACATGATCTCCGCATCGCGCGCATACCAGAACAACGTCGAAGTGCTGAATGCCACGCGGCAGATGCTGTCGGCGACGATCAATCTCGGGAGGTAAGCGTCATGAGTACGATTTCCAGTCAGGATGACCTGTTCGCGAGCCTCGGCCTCGCGGCGCAGCCGACCAACACGAGCGGCACCAACCGCGCTGATCAGATGGGGCTCAACACGTTCCTCAAGCTGATGGTGACGCAGCTCAACAACCAGGACCCGTTCAAGCCCATGGAGAACGGTGAGTTCCTGAGCCAGATCGCCCAGTTCGGTTCCGTGACCGGCCTCGATCAGCTCAACCAGAATTTCGAGTCTCTGGCGGCGTCGATCACCTCGGGCCAGGCCTTGCAGGCGGGTTCACTGGTCGGACGCGAGGTGTTGGCGCCGGTCGAGACCGGCTACCTGGTGCCTGGCGACACGCTACGCGGCCAGGTGCAACTCGATCAGAGCAGTCCCCAGGTGACACTGCGCGTGACCGACCAGGTCGGTCAGTTGGTGCGTGAGATGTCGCTGGGCTCGGCACCGCCCGGTGCCTTCGATTTCAGCTGGGACGGCATCGACGACCTCGGTAACAGTGTGCAGCCGGGCTTCTACACCGTGGAGGTCGAGGCAGTACAGAACGATCGCCCGGTCACCTTGCAGACCCGACTCTTCGCCCGGGTCGAGAGCGTCAATCTCAGCGGCAGCAATGGGCTCACGCTGAATCTCGACGGCCTCGGTCCCATCGCCTTCAACAACGTGCAACAGATTTACTAAACGGAGAAGCCACCATGCCTTTTCGTATCGCACTGAGCGGACTCAACGCCGCTTCCACCGACCTCGAAGTCACCGGCAACAACATCGCCAACTCGGCGACCAACGGCTTCAAGGAGTCGCGTGCAGAGTTCGCCGATGTCTATGCCAACGCGATTCAGGACACCAGCTCCAATGCCGCGGGGCAGGGCGCACGTGTCGCCCGCGTGTCGCAGCAGTTCGGGCAGGGCACCATCGACTTCACGTCGAACAACCTCGATCTGGCGATCAGCGGTCAAGGCTTCTTCGTCCTCGAAACGCCCGACGGCACGCAGGCGTACACGCGTGCCGGCGCCTACAGCGTCGACCGCGACGGCTATGTGGTCAACAATGCCGGTGACCGCCTGCAGGTCTATCAGGCCGTGACGGGTGTGGGTGGCGCGACCACGTTCAATACCGGCGTGCTGCAGGATCTGCTGTTGCCGACCACTCCGAGCGCCCCGTCCGCATCGACGACCCTGACCGCTGCGGTCAACCTCAATTCGTCGGCGAGCGTGCCGACGGCGGCTTTCAACGCCGCCAACCCGGCCAGCTACAACAGCTCGACCTCGACGACCGTCTACGATTCGTTGGGCAATGCACATACCACCACGATCTATTACCGCAAATCCGCCAGCAATACCTGGCAACAGTACTTGTACGTCGACGGCAACAACGTGCCACCTGCCGGTCAGGCCAGTGGTACCCCGTTCGTGCTCGGTTTCGACTCCGCCGGCGCGCTGACGACAATCGACGGTGTCGCGGCCACCAGCGCAGCCACGGCCGCGTACAACCCGGCCAACGGTGCCGCCAACATCACGCTCAGCCTGGATCTGGCGGGCACCACGCAGTATGGCTCGGCGTTTGCGGTCAACAATCTCGCGCAGGACGGTTACACCTCGGGTCGTCTCGCCGGTGTCGACATCGACACCGAGGGTGTGGTGTTCGCGCGCTATACCAATGGCCAGTCGTCGGCACTCGGCAAGGTCGCGATGGCCAAGTTCAACAACCAGCAGGGCCTGCGCCAGGTCGGTGACACCAACTGGGTAGAGAGTTTTTCGTCCGGCACGCCTCAGCTCGGCGAGGCCGGCACGTCGAGTTTCGGCCAGATCCAGTCAGGCGCGCTCGAAGCGTCCAACGTCGATATCGCCGAGCAGTTGGTCAACCTCATCACCGCGCAGCGTAACTTCCAGGCCAACGCCGAGGTGATCTCGACGGCCGACGCGATCACGCAGACCGTCATCAACATCCGGTAATTGATCTGAGCGGAGCGGGCCGGGTTGGACGTCGTCTCGTCTACCGGCCCTTTCGCGTTCGCCCATACACGAGGAACATCTCATGGACCGCATGCTCTACGTCGCGATGAGTGGCGCCAAAGAAACCCTGATCGCACAGGGCAACGCGAGCAACAATCTGGCGAACGCGAACACCACAGGTTTCCTCGCCGATCTCAACCAGTTCCGCAGCATGCCGGTATTCGGCAGCGGTCATCCGACGCGCGTCTACGCCATGGACGAGCGCCCGGGTACCAACTTCGATCACGGCAGCATCCAGTACACGGGGCGCGATCTCGACGTCTCGGTGCAGCAGGGCGGGTGGCTCGCCGTGCAGGCTCCCGATGGCGGCGAGGCCTACAGTCGGCGCGGTGATCTGCGCGTCGATGAGAACGGCCTGCTGGTCACCGGCAACAACTTGCCGGTCATGGGCAACGGTGGACCGATTGCCGTGCCACCTTTCGAGAAAATCGACATCGGCGTCGACGGTACGGTGTCGATCAGACCACTCGGTGCGGGCGGCAACGAGCTCGCCGTCATCGACCGCATCAAGCTCGTCGCGCCGCAGTTCGAGCAGATGCACAAGGGCAACGACGGCCTGTTTCGCATGATAGATGGCGGCGAGGCCGAGGCCGATGCCGCGCAACGCCTTGTTTCCGGGGCACTTACCGCAAGCAACGTCAATGTCGTCAACGAAATGGTCGACATGATCGAGCTGTCACGTCGCTTCGAGCTGCAGGTCAAGATGATGAAGTCGGCCGAAGACAACAGTGCTGCGGCGGCGAGTATCGTCCGTCCGGTCTGAACCCACGCCTGATTGGCAAGGGATTTGCAATTTTTCTGTCAGGACAACGAATGCGGCGCGCTGCAATAGGCATGGGCGCCGACGCAACACGAGAGGTTTGAGCCATGTATCCCGCACTCTGGATCGCCAAGACTGGCCTCGACGCAGAACAGACCCGCATGGCGGTGATCTCGAACAACCTGGCCAACGTCAACACGACCGGCTTCAAGCGCGACCGCGCGGTGTTCGAGGATCTCATCTATCAGAACATCCGCCAGGCCGGCGCCAACTCGACCGAAGACACGACCCTGCCGTCGGGCCTCTACCTCGGCACGGGTGTGCGCACCGTGGCAACGCAGAAACTGCACAGCCAGGGCAACATCGTGCAGACCAACAACAGCTTCGATGTCGCAGTACAGGGCAACGGCTTCTTCCAGATCACGCACCCGGACGGCAGCATCGTCTACTCGCGCGATGGCTCGTTCGGTCTCGACTCGACCGGCCAGATGGTCACGCAGAACGGCTACCTGCTCGAGCCCGCGATCACCGTTCCCGCCAACACGCTGAGCGTCACGGTCGGCTCCGACGGCACCGTCTCGGCCATGGTCGCGGGCAACAACGCACCGACGCAGATCGGCAACATCACGCTGGCACAGTTCGTCAATCCGACCGGCCTCGAGTCCATCGGCGACAACCTGTACCGCGAGTCCGCCGCCAGCGGTGCGCCGCAGGTCGACACCCCGGGGACCAACGGCGCCGGTACGCTCATCCAGGGATCGCTGGAGAGTTCCAACGTCAACGTGGTCGAAGAGCTGGTCAACATGATCGAGACCCAACGCGCCTACGAGATGAACAGCAAGGCCATTTCGACCACGGACGACATGCTCGCCTACGTGAGCCAGCAGCTCTGATAGGCGTCGCAACGAACACGGGTGACCGCCGATGACCGAATACCGCAACAACTGCCATAGCCTCACCACTGTCGTCGGCCGTGTGCTGGCCCTGTGTGTGGCGCTGCTGTCGCTGGTCGCTTGTACGACGACGCCTGACCACGATCCACAGTTCGCCGCCGTACCGCCTGCCGCCATCCCACCCGTGCCGCAAGGCAACGGATCGATCTACCAGGCCGGCTTCGAGCGTGCATGGTTCGAGAACCTGCGTGCGCGGCGTGTCGGTGACATCCTCGTGATCAATCTCGTCGAAGACACCGAGGCCATCCAGACGAACTCCGGCAAGGTGGACAAGTCGACCAGCACGTCGATCCTCAGCCCGACGCTGTTCGGTCGCGGCCTGAGCTTCGGACTGCCGGGACTCAAGGGCTCTTACAACCTCAATCAGAGCCTCGCGTCGGATCACAGTTTCGAAGGTGATGGCGAGAACACCCAGAACAACGAGTTCAGCGGTTCGGTGAGCGTCATGGTCACCGAGGTACTGCCGAACGGCTATCTCAGGGTGCGTGGCGAAAAACGTATCGGCATGACGGGTGGCAACGAGTACATCCGCGTGTCGGGCATCATCCGACCCGAGGACATCGATACGCGCAATACCGTCGATTCCACACGCGTCGCCGATGCCACGCTGATCTATGTCGGTGACGGCCAGGTCAGTGCGGCGTCGAAGATGGGTTGGCTGGCGAAATTCTTCATCTCGGCGCTGATGCCGTTCTGAGCACTGACATCATGAACAGACTGAACGTCCCGAAACTGCTCGTTGCACTGCTGTCCACGGCGATTGTCGTGCTGTCACTGGCGATCACGCCGGTACAGGCGGAACGCATCAAGGATCTAGCCACGATCCAGGGTGTACGCGACAACCAGTTGCTCGGTTATGGTCTCGTCGTCGGTCTCGATGGCAGCGGCGACAAGGTTGGCGCATCGCCGTTCACGCAACAGAGCCTGCGCAGCATGCTGGCCCAGCTCGGCATCGTCGTCCCACCGAATGTAAACCTCAACCCGAAGAACGTCGCCGCGGTCACCGTACACGCGACCCTGCCGCCGTTCGCCAAGCCGGGACAGGACATCGACGTGACCGTGTCGTCGATCGGTGACGCGAAAAGCCTGCGCGGCGGCAGCCTGCTGATGACACCGCTGAAAGGCATCGATGGCCAGGTCTATGCCATCGCGCAGGGCAACCTCGTGGTCGGCGGTCTGTCGAGCGAAGGTGCCGATGGCTCCAAGGTGACGATCAATATCCCTAGCTCCGGCCGCGTCCCCGGCGGCGCGACAGTCGAGCGCAGTGTGTCCACCCCGTTTGGTGAGGACGCGATGCTGACGCTCAACCTCAAGAGCGGCGACTTCACCACCGTGCAACGTGTGACCGAAGCGATCAACAAGGCGATCGGCGGCGGAACGGCGTTTGCCGTCGATGCCACGTCGGTCAAGGTCAACGCGCCGAAGAACATCGGTCAACGCGTCGGTTTCGTGTCGATGATCGAAAATCTCGTGATCGACCCGGCCGACGCTGTCGCACGTGTGATCGTAAATTCGCGTACCGGTACCGTGGTCATCAACAGCACCGTTCGCGTCAGCCCGGCTGCGGTGTCGCACGGCAGCCTGACGGTGACCATCAGTGAGAACGCCCAGGTCTCGCAACCCAATCCGCTGAGCGGCGGCCAGACGGTGGTGACGCCGCAGTCCGACGTCTCTGTCCAGGAAGGGGGCAGTCGCATGTTCGTATTCGATCCGGGTGTGACGCTCGACACGGTCGTACGTGCGGTCAATCAGGTTGGCGCAGGCCCCAGCGACCTCGTCGCCATCCTCGAGGCGCTCAAGCAGGCCGGCGCACTCAGGGCCGACCTCGTGGTCATCTGACGCGAGGCGCGCTTCCATGCAGCTTGACATGGCGCAGGTCTACACCGACTTCTCCGGACTCGCGGCACTGCGCGCGCGCGCCCGCGAGGACCAGGATGCCGCGCTCGATCAGGTATCGCGCCAGTTCGAGTCGTTGTTTCTGCAGATGATGCTCAAGAGCATGCGCGATGCGAGTGCGGGCGGCGGCATCCTCGATAGCAAGCAGAGCGAGTTCTACCGCGAGATGTACGACAAGCAGATCGCGATGGATATGGCAGGCGGACGCGGTATCGGTCTCGCTGACGTCATCAAACGCCAGCTTGGCGGTGGTGTCTCCGCCGCGAATCGCGACCTCACGCTCGACGACTATGTGGGTATGCCGGTGCTGGCAGTAACCCCGAAAGCAGACACGCTGCACGCCGATGATATCGCGGCAGCCACGGCGACAGCGCTCACGAGTCGGCTCGATGGCGACCCGGAAGCGTTCCTGGAGGCACTGTGGCCAGCCGCCGAGCAGGCTGCGCAACGCATCGGTATCGCGCCCGAAGCGCTGCTTGCACAAGCCGCGTTGGAAACCGGGTGGGGACGTGCCGTGATGCGGCGTGGCGACGGCAGCAGCAGTCACAACCTGTTCGGCATCAAGGCCGATCGGCGTTGGGATGGCGAACGCGTCAACACGAGCACTTTGGAATACCGCGATGGTGTCG
>JAGRHA010000185.1 GCA_020445205.1 Gammaproteobacteria bacterium | reverse complement strand
GGTGTTTCTCGGCCGCTTCACGGCGATCGATCCGCCGTTCGAACTGGCGGCGACGCTGGGCGCGCGTTTCGTCGATCTCACCCAGGCGCGCGATCTGCCCGCGGTCGAGCTCGCATTGTTGCGCCGTGCCTACGAAACCGTGCTCGGCGGCTGATCCTGTCGCGTTCGTGACAACGACATCGCGTCGCCGTGGTACCTGTTCGGTACCCGACATACCGCCGGCACTTGGCGCCACACGGGGATGCGCGCGCGACCCGTGATAACCGCGAGTGAACGCGGCTGCGGCGCCTCGGGTCACGGACATTCGCGGCGTGGCATGCAGATTGCTCCGATGCCTTGGCCAGGTGTTGGCTGTGCGGAGGTGTCGTGATGTCTATGAGTCGTCGTCGTTTTCTCACCGCTGCCGCTGCCGGTTCAGCGCTGGTTGTGCTCGCTACGCAGCAGGCCACATTGCCGCCACGTCGTGCGCGCTGGTTCCTGTTCGGCACCCTGGTAGACGTCGAATTGATCGAGCCTGCGGGGCACGATGCCACACCCGTGCTCGCCTTACTGGCTGAGCGACTACAGCGCCTGCACGTCGATTGGCATGCGTGGAAACCCGGGCGGCTCGGCGACCTCAATCGTGCCCTGGCAAGTGGTCTGCCTTACGTTGCGGAGCCGTCGTTGCTCGCGCTCGTGCGGGACGCGCAGTCGTTGTCACAGCGGTGCGGTGGCCTGTTCAACCCGGCGATCGGCGGCTTGATCGGTCTGTGGGGATTCCACCGCGACGAGATGCTCGCGGGCAGCATTCCCTCGCGCGACGCGATTGAACGCCTGCTGGACGCCGATGTGACGCCCGATGCATTGACCTTCGATGGCGATACCGTGCGCAGTCGGAACCCCGCCGTGCAGCTCGATCTCGGGGCGTACGCCAAGGGTTATGCACTCGATCTCGCACAGACCCTGTTGCACGACCACGGCTTTGCCGATGCCGTGGTGAATGCGGGCGGCGACCTCGTCGCCAGTGGGCGTGGGCCAGGGCGGCCCTGGCACATCGGCATCCGTCATCCTTCGGGCCGCGGCACCCTGGCGCTGATCGAGACTGCGGGTCGTGAGGCGGTCGTCACATCGGGCAACTACGAGCGTTACCGCGTACTCGATGGCAGGCGCTATGCGCATATCCTCGATCCGCGCACGGGGTGGCCGGCTGAAGCCGTTGCGTCCGCGACCGTGGTGTGCGCCGATGCCGCGCTTGCGGATGCGGCTTCGACCGCGATCAGTGTCGCCGGTGAACAATGGCCGGATGTCGCCGTCGCGTTCGGCATCGATCAGGCCATGGTGGTGACCGCCGACGGCCGCGTGCAGTTCACTCGTGCGATGTATGAACGCGTCGACCCCGTGAACCTGCGTGCGCGCGCCGTCAGCGTGATCGCGTGACCCACGCACACCCACGCGGGTGTGCCCGATCGTTCATAGCCGCGCGCGCGAGGGTTCGTCGCCTTCATCGGCGACGCGCAACTCGTCGGCCGCGCAGGCCGTTGCCGGCCCCAGTCCTTCCGCCGTTTCGAAGCGCACCAGGTACAGGGTCTGCGAGGGTTGTTCTTCCAGGTAGCCGGTATTGATCAGAACCCCGCGCGTACCCTGCGCGGCGATCGTCTGGCCCTCGTCGAAGCCCGGGACGGTACCGTCGCTGACGATTTCCATGGCGGCGTAGAGCAGGTCTCCGGGTTGTAGCGATTCAAGCTTCATCGTCACTCCTCGTGTCCGTGTGTGGCGTTTCCAACGGTGTCGCAAGGGCGCCTGTAGGCATTGCCACATTGCGCGCGGCGTGTGCCCGGGGAAAGTCGATAAAACAATGACTTGAATCGACATTGATGGGTGGCACATCGCTTGCAACAGCGTTGTCAGGAATGTGTGCAAGACACTTGCCATTAGGAGTACGCACCGATGTTGATTGTTACCCCAAACGCTGAAAAAGCCATCAGCCGCTTCATCCGCGGCTCCGACACCCCGATCGCCGGGTTGCGTATCGCCGTGACCGGCGGCGGCTGCTCGGGTCTGCAGTACGCGATGGACCTCGTCGAGGAGCGCCGGCCGGACGACGTCGAGGTCGCCTGTGGCGAGATCACGGTTTTCGTCGAGCCGTTGAGCGCACCGCTGCTGCGGGGTGTCACGCTCGATTTCGTCGACGGTATCAACGGCAGCGGGTTCAAGTTCGACAACCCGAATGCCAATCACAGTTGCGGTTGTGGCAACTCCTTCTCAGCCTGATTGATCGCGGGGGGCGTCATGTGGGATTACTCAGAAAAGGTCAAAGAGCATTTTTTCAGCCCGCGTAACGCGGGTGCTGTCGAGGGTGCCAACGCGGTCGGTGACGTCGGCTCGCTGAGCTGTGGCGATGCACTGCGGCTGACGCTGCGTGTCGACCCGCAGAACGAGACCATTCTCGATGCGGGCTTCCAGACATTCGGTTGCGGTTCCGCGATCGCGTCGTCGTCGGCGCTCACCGAGATCATCAAGGGCATGACGCTCGACGCTGCGTTGAAGGTGACGAACCAGGACATCGCCGATTACCTCGACGGCCTGCCGCCGGAGAAGATGCACTGCTCGGTCATGGGACGTGAGGCCCTGCAGGCAGCGGTGGCGAACTATCGTGGCGAGGAATGGAAGGACGATCACGAAGAAGGTGAGCTGATCTGCAAGTGTTTTGCGATCGATGCCGTGATGATCGAAGAGACGGTGCGCGCAAACGGTCTGCGAACCGTCGAGGACGTGACCAACTACACCAAGGCGGGTGGCGGTTGTGCCGCCTGTCATGAAGGGATCGAAGACATCCTGGTCAAGGTGCTGGCCGAGCAGGGCGAAGTGTTCGATCCGACCACGCCGTCGGTCACCGCGCAGCCGAAGAAGCTCAATACCCTGCAGCGCATCCGACGCATCGAGGAAATCCTCGATTCGATCCGCCCCAATCTGCAACGCGATCATGGCGATGTCGAGCTCGTGGACGTCGATGGCAAGAATATCTACGTGAATATGGTTGGTGCCTGTTCGGGCTGCCAGATGGCGGCGACGACGCTCGGTGGCATCCAGCAGGCGTTGGTCGAGGGCTTGAACGAGTTCGTCCGCGTGCTGCCGGCAGAACAGTTGAAATCCTGCGCGGAGGGCTGAGTCATGGCCGAGGGAATCTATCTCGACAACAACGCCACGACCATGGTTTCACCCGAGATCGTGGAGGAAATGCTGCCATTCTTCAGTGAGCAGTTCGGCAACCCGTCGTCGCTGCACCAGTTCGGTGACAAGGTCGGGCGCGCCTTGAAGAAGGCGCGACAGCAGGTGCAGACGCTGCTTGGTGCCGAGCATGATTCGGAGATCATCTTCACCTCGTGCGGCACCGAATCCGATTCGACGGCGATCCTGTCGGCACTGCGCGCTCAACCCGAGCGTAAAGAGATCATCACCACAGTCGTCGAGCATCCGGCCGTGCTGACACTCTGTCAGCACCTGGAGAAAGACGGCTACAAGGTCCACTACCTGACCGTCGACAAGCGCGGTCGTCTCGACATGCAGCGTTACAAGGATCTGCTGTCGGACAGAGTCGCCGTCGTCTCGGTCGTGTGGGCCAACAACGAAACCGGCACGCTGTTCCCCGTCGAGGAAATGGCGGTGTGGGCCCACGAGGCCGGCATCATGTTCCATACCGATGCCGTGCAGGCGGTCGGCAAGGTGCCGATCAATCTCAAGGAATCGGCGATTGACATGCTGTCGCTATCGGGCCACAAGCTGCATGCACCGAAAGGCGTGGGCGTGCTGTACCTGCGTCGCGGCGCACGCTTCCGCCCGCTGTTGCGCGGTGGGCATCAGGAACGCGGGCGACGTGCAGGCACAGAGAACAGCGCATCGATCGTTGCACTCGGCAAGGCTGCGGAGATGGCACTGGAGTCGATGACGTTCGAGAACACTTTCGTCAAGGCGATGCGCGATCGTCTCGAGAGCGGCATCCTGGCGGCGGTGTCACATTGCTTCGTCACGGGTGACCCGACGAACCGATTGCCCAATACCTGCAACATCGCGTTCGAGTTCATCGAAGGCGAGGCGATTCTGTTGCTGCTCAACAAGCTGGGTATCGCGGCTTCGAGCGGGTCCGCGTGTACCTCGGGATCGCTCGAGCCGTCGCATGTGATGCGGGCGATGGATATTCCCTATACCGCCGCCCACGGCAGTATTCGTTTCTCGCTGTCGCGCTACAACACCATGGAGGAGATCGAGCGCGTGATCACGGCGGTGCCGCCGATCGTCGCGCAGCTGCGCAAGTTGTCGCCGTACTGGGGCGAGAACGGCCCTGTCGAGGAACCGGAAAAGGCGTTCGCGCCGACCTATGCCTGATAGCGCATAAGCGTAGTCGCTGTTGTACGACCGCCACTTGATGGCGGTCTTTTTTTTTGGCGCGACCTGCAACCGCCGATGTGCGGCGATTGTCGTGAGTGCGACAAGGAACCACGTCCGGCGTGTGCGGGATGCCGCAAGTGGTTCGAGAGACCATAGCTAAGTGATTCATTCGTCGACATTAATGATGTTGGCATGCCGGTTGCTCAACAACTGCAAAGGCGAACGGACACAGCGAGGAAACGCGATGTCTCTACCGGTGATCAACGACACCACTTTGCGCGACGGCGAGCAGTCGGCGGGTGTGGCCTTCAACCCGAGCGAGAAGCTGGCGATCGCAGCCGGACTTGTCGCACTCGGTGTACGCGAACTCGAAGTCGGTATCCCTGCCATGGGCGAACACGAACGCGACGCGATCCGTGCGGTGTCATCGGCGGGACTCGACGCCGATCTCATGGTGTGGTGTCGCATGCATGCCAGCGACATCGCTGCCTGCAGTGGGCTCGGCGTGCAGTGGGCCGACCTGTCGGTGCCGGCATCCGATCAGCACATCGATCGTAAACTGCAGCGCGATCGGCGCTGGGTGTTGCGCACGATCGAAAGCCTCGTGCCGACCGCGCTCGATCTCGGGCTCGACGTGTGTGTCGGCATGGAGGACGCGTCACGCGCAGATCCTTACTTCCTGCTACAGCTTGCGGAAACGGCGCAGAACGCGGGCGCGCGCAGGATCCGCTTCGCCGACACCCTGGGTATCCTCGATCCCTTTGCTGTACGTGAGCGCATCGCGGCGTTGCGCGCCGTCACCGACCTGCAGATCGAGATGCACGCGCACGACGACCTCGGTCTGGCGACGGCGAACACGCTCGCCGCGGTCCTCGGCGGTGCGAGTCACGTCAATACGACGGTCCATGGCCTCGGTGAACGCGCAGGCAATGCCGCGCTCGAAGAGGTCGTAATGGGGCTCAGGCACCTGCATGGCATCGACTGTGGCATCGACATGCAGCAGTACGCGAGCCTGTCGCGCCTGGTCGAGACGGCGTCGGGCCGCGCGATCGCGTGGCACAAGAGTCTCGTCGGCGCCGGGGTGTTCACGCACGAATCCGGCATCCACGTCGATGGCCTGCTCAAGGACCTGCGCAACTACCAGGGCGTCGATCCCGCGGAACTCGGACGGGCACACAGCCTGGTCCTGGGTAAGCACTCGGGGCGCAGCGCGATTCAGCGTGCCTACTCGGCCCTGGGTGTGACACTCGACGCGCATCAGTGCGACCAGGTCCTGGCGCAGCTGCGAACCTATGTCGAGCGTGTGAAGCGTCCGCCGAGTGATGCCGAATTGCTGGATTTTCTCGGTGGTCAGTGTGTGGCGTGCGAGGTGGCGGCATGATCGCGCGCCTCAACGGATTCTCGCGCTTACCGAAAACGCGACACACGCTGTGGCGGCAGTGGCGTGAAGATGTCGACTGTGTGTTCGATCGTGACCCGGCGGCACGTACGCGCTGGGAGGTGATCACCACCTATCCCGGTGTCCATGCCGTGCTTTGTCACCGTCTCGCCAATCGTTTGTGGCACCGCGGATGGCGCTATGTCGCGCGCCTGGTCGCCTACGTGGCGCGCGTATGGACCGCCGTCGACATCCATCCGGCGGCGACGATTGGCAGCCGGCTGTTCATCGATCACGGTACGGGGGTGGTCATCGGCGAGACCGCCGAGATCGGCGACGACGTCACGCTCTACCACGGTGTCACGCTGGGTGGTACCTCGTGGAAACGCGGCAAACGTCATCCGACGGTCGGCAATGCCTGCGTGATCGGCGCCGGGGCCAAGATCCTCGGCCCCGTGGTACTTGGCAGCAGTGTCAAGGTCGGAGCGAACTCGGTCGTGATCAAAGACGTCGCCGACGGACGCACCGCAGTCGGCATACCGGCCAAGGTCGTTGCGCAGAGCGTGGTGGCGCTGCATCCGCACGGCATCGATCTCGACCATCACCTCATCCCCGATCCCGTGGCCACGGCCATCGCTTGCCTGCTCGAGCGCATCGAGGTGCTCGAAGCACGACAGGCCTTGCAGGGCGCGGCGGTGAGCGATGACGGCGACTGCCCGACGTGCGATGCACAGGATGTCTGCCATACCGATCACGACCGCGTCGGACGCGTTGCGGCAACGGCCTGAGGAGGCAGCCATGGATCTACTCGATTTCGATGCGGACGATCTGTACTTCGACACGGAGCAGGATCCCGTCGTGACCGAACTGCTGTCGGGTGCCGCCGAGGCGTATGGGACACCCGCGGCCGAGCAGCGTTTGTTGCGCGCCTACTTTCATGCGCCCGAGAGCCTCAGCGTGCTCGTCGGGTTGTACCGCTATTACTACTACCAGCACCGCTACGACGACGCCCTCGACGTCGCCGACCGTGCACTGCTCGTCACGCGGCAGCGGCTGGGATTCACAGCCGACACGCTGACACTGTCACCGGCCGAAGTGGCTGCGGTTGGCGAGCGCTCGATGACGCTGTTTCGCTTCCATCTCTACGCACTCAAGGGTTCGGCCTATCTGCTCATGCGGCTCGGCCGCAACGCCGAGGCATTGCAGCGTCTGGGGCTGATCGCCGCGATCGATCACGTCGACAGGATGGGTGTGAGTGCACTGATCGAACTCGCACGCTCGAAACAACGCGACGACCCTGCCTATGCTGCGCTGGCCTGAGCGCGCCAACTGCCAACGGAGACCAACATGAGCACAGAAACCGAATTCGACCTCGATCTCGATGAGCTGGTCAGTGCCGAAGACTTTCTCGAGTACTTCGGCATCGACTACGACGCCTCGACCGTGTATGTGAACCGCCTGCATATCCTGCAGCGCTATCACGACTACCTCGATGCCGAGGATGGATCGGCGGCGGCGAGCGATGCGCAGCGTTTCTCGCTGCACAAGGAACTCCTGACGCGCGCGTACGAGGATTTCGTGAGCTCGGATGCGCGTACCGAAAAGGTGTTCCGCGTATTCCACATGCACGAACCACAGCAGGCTTTCGTCCCGCTGGGTGACTTGATGGGGCAGGTCAAGGATGCTTCCGCGGTTTGAATACGGTGACGCGGTGCGGGTCATGCGCAATGTGCGCAACGATGGCACGTATCCTGGCGAGAACACCGGCGCACTGCTCGTAAGGCGCGGAAGCGTCGGTTATGTACGCGACGTCGGGACCTTCCTGCAGGATCAGCTGATCTACACGGTGCATTTCCTCGACGCCGACAGAGTCATCGGCTGTCGCGAAGCCGAGCTCCAGGCGGCGGACGACCCCTGGGTCCCCAGTGCGTTCGAATTCCGTGACAAGGTGACGCCGACCTGCCGACTCGCGGTTTCGGGCGACGTGATCGCAGAGCCGGGCGACGAAGGCGAGGTATTGAAGGTCCTGCGCGAAGGCGACACCGGCGTCAGCTACCACGTGCGGTTCCCGGGCCACACGCTGGCCGTCGATGAACGTCTGTTGCGCGCGTTCGGTGAAACGGGAGACGAATGATGTATGCGACGCGCCAGGAAGCTGCTGGTGACCAGGGCTATAACTACCACCTGCTCAAGGCCGCGCTGAATACCTTCCAGTGCAATCTCGGCCAGCTCGAGCCGGCACAACTGACGCGCGCGCGCCAGATCGCCGACAAGTCGTTCGAGATCGAGTCGCTGGTGATCGCCTCGCCCGAAGCGCGTGACGTGTTCATAGCGGATTCGGAAGTGGCACGCGCGGTCGATGAGATCGAGGCCAAGTACGCGGACCACGATGAGTTCGTCACCGATCTCGCGGGCAATCAGCTCGACGAAGAGACACTCCGCGCCTCGCTGCGGCGCGAACTCCTGTTCGACAGCGTGATGCGCCGCGTCGGTGCGCGCAGCCCGGCCGTCAACGATCTCGACGTGCGTTTGTTCTACGAGCTGCACATCGATCGCTTCACGGTGCCCGAGAGGCGCACGGCGCGCCACATCCTGATCACGGTGAACCCAGACTATGTGGAGAACACGGCGGCCGCCGCACGTGCCCGCATCCAGCAGCTCGCCGACAAGCTCAGGACGAGTCCGCGGCGCTTCGCCAAGCTCGCGCGTCATCACTCCGAATGCCCCACAGCGCTCGACGGCGGCAAGCTCGGCAGCCTGCATCGCGGGAAACTGTATCCGCAGCTGGATGCCGCGCTGTTCCGCCTGCGCGAAGGCGAGGTGAGCGAGGTGGTCGAAAGCGAGGTCGGGTTGCACCTGTTGCTGTGCGAGCGCATCGAGGCCGGTCGCAAGGTACCGCTGTCGAAGGCGCGCACGCGTATCGTCGAGATCCTGCAACAGCGCAAACAACGCAACTGCCAGAAGGCGTGGCTCGGCGAGCTGCGCCGCGCGGCCAGTCTTACCAAGGTGTCGTAGATGACGGACGAGACCACGACCTGTTCGTTCTGCGGCACCAGCCAGTCGGCCGACGTGCCCCTGATCGCAGGCCTCAGCGGTTATATCTGCGAAAGTTGCGTCGGGCTTGCCGCCAAGGTCGTTGGCAACTGGGGACGCAAGCGCACACTGCGCAAGCCGCTGCAGGCGCCGCCCGTGCCGCAGCAGATCAAGCAGCACCTCGATCGCTACGTGATCGGGCAGGACGCGGCAAAGCAGACGCTCGCCGTCGCGGTTTACAACCACTACAAGCGTCTGCGTGCCGACACCAGCACCGTGGCGGCGACACTGGACGACGATGGCGGTGTCGAGATCGAGAAGTCCAATATCCTGTTGCTGGGTCCGTCGGGTACCGGCAAGACGCTGCTGGTCAGCACCCTGGCACGCATCGTCGGGGTGCCCTGTGTGGTTGCCGATGCGACGACGCTGACCCAGGCAGGTTATGTCGGTGACGACGTCGATACCTTGCTGGCACGCCTGCTGGATGTCGCCGACGGCGACGGCGATCTTGCCGAATGGGGCATCATCTACATCGACGAGATCGACAAGCTTGCGCGACGCGGCGAGAGCGCGCACGGTGCGCGCGACGTATCGGGCGAGGGGGTGCAACAGGCGTTGCTGAAACTCGTCGAAGGCACACAGGTGCAGGTGTCGACGCGCAGTCGGCGCCCGCAGGGCGACAGCCAGTTGCTCGATACCCGCAACATCCTGTTCATCGCCGGTGGCGCATTCGCCGGGCTCGAACCCCAGCTCGAGCGCCGCCTCGTCAAACGCGAAAAGGGCATCGGTTTTCATGCAGCCCCCGTCGAAACGCTCGACCCGGCGCAGAAGGTGCACCTGTATGCCAAGACCCACCCCGATGACTTGCGGCAGTTCGGACTGATCCCGGAGTTCATCGGACGCTTCCCGGTCCTGACCTCGTTACAGCAGCTCGACGAGGCCGCCCTGGTGAAGATACTCACCGAACCGCGCAATGCGCTTGTCCGCCAGTACCAGCAGTTGTTCGCCTACGAAGGTGTCGAGCTCGTGTTCGCGCCGGATGCGCTGGCGGCCATCGCGCGTCAGGCGATCGCACAGGGAACGGGTGCGCGTGGCCTGCGCAGCGTGCTCGAGGCGGCGTTGCAGCGCACGATGTTTCACCTGCCGTCGATGTCCGATGTGGTGCGCTGTATCGTCGAAGCGGACTGTATCAACGAGGGTGCCGACATCCGCTTTGAGTATCGTCAGGCGCATGACGCGCCGGATGGCGCCAGCGAGCCTACCGCCAGTGTGGCACTCGGCTGACGCGTCTGTCAGGGCACCGACGTCAGCGTTCCTGCCGATCCGCGAAGCTGCCCAATGCCGCAGGTGATGTTCACCGGCGGTGTCGACCCTCTGTCGTTGTGCCGTTGCACCGGCGGCGGCCGCAACACGTAATCCGCCGTCGTTTGCCTGCAGCCGTCAGGGCTTTTGGCGCCATCGCGCGCAGCGCTATGTGCGGCGTGTGCGCGGCACCGCATGCGTCATCCGGCGCGCTCGATCGTGCCGCGAAAGCACTGTCGTCTTCCGACGCGCCACCGTTGCGACATCCGATGCGATCGTCAGCGGAACATTTCGCCATCGCCGTGGTCGATTGAGCAGCGGCTGCCGCAACGGCTGCCGGAAACGGTAAAGTGTCTCCCTTTAGCTGGCCCCTGTAGCGGGCTGCGGCGCCGCAATGCGCGGACGGTGCGATGTTTCCTCGTGCCGAAAACCAAGGAGTTTGAGCATGAAAGAACCTGCTGTTCACGTCACGACCGACATGGCGAGTGCGGACGTGGGGACAGTGCGACAACTGCGCGAGTATCTGCAGACCCGCGTGCTCGGTCAGCCGGAACTCGTCGACCGTCTGCTGATCGCGTTGCTGGCCGATGGCCACCTGCTGGTCGAAGGTGCGCCCGGCCTGGCCAAGACCACGGCGATCAAGGAGCTCGCGGCGGGCCTCGAAGCCGACTTCCAGCGCCTGCAGTTCACCCCCGACCTGTTGCCCGGTGACCTCACGGGCACCGAGGTCTACCGACCGCAGAGTGGCGAGTTCCACTTCCAGCCCGGACCACTTTTCCACCACCTGATCCTCGCCGACGAGATCAACCGTGCGCCGGCAAAGGTGCAGTCGGCATTGCTCGAGGCGATGGCGGAACGCCAGATCACGGTGGGTAGCACGACGTATCCGCTCGGCGATCCCTTCCTGGTCATGGCGACGCAGAACCCGATCGAACAGGAAGGAACCTATCCCTTGCCCGAGGCACAGCTCGATCGCTTCCTCATGTATGTGCGCATCGGCTACCCGGCTGCCGACACCGAGCGTGCGATCCTCGAACTCGCGCGGCGCAGCGAACGTCAGGCCAGCGTGCCGGCGCCGGTGCAGGTCACGCGTACGCAGCTGTTCGCGGCACGCGACGAAGTAAGGCGACTGCACATGGCACCGGCCGTCGAGGAATATCTGATCCAGCTGGTGCTGGCAACGCGCACGCCGGGCGCGTATGCCGCGGAGCTCGAACGCTGGGTGAGTTTCGGCGCCAGTCCGCGCGCGACCATTGCACTCGATCGTTGTGCGCGTGCGCATGCCTGGCTGCGTGGCAACGACTATGTCTCGCCGGCCGATGTGCAGGCCGTCGCCGCCGATGTGCTGCGGCACCGCGTACTGGTGTCTTACGAAGCCGAGGCCGAAGGCGTGACAGCGGACCGGATCGTCGCGACCCTGCTGGCGCAGGTGCCGGTCGCCTGAGTATGGCGAATCGCATGCATTCGCCGCTGTTCGACGCGCCCGGTCGCGACGTCGCGCATGATCCGGCAATCGCCGTCAGTGCACGCGACCTCATCGACATGGCCGCGAGTGCCGGCGTGTTGCAGCCGCTGCAGACGCTCGCGGCGCGCGCGCGGCGCGCCGGTGGCCATGTGTCGCGCGTGCGCGGGCGTGGCATGGACTACGAGGAATCGCGTGCCTACCAGGCGGGCGACGACATCCGCGCGATGGACTGGCGGGTGACGGCACGCGCGGGTGAACCGCATACCAAGGTCTTCCGTGAGGAACGTGAGCGACCGGTGTTTCTCGCCGTCGACCTCGGCAGCAGCATGTTCTTTGCCAGTCGTGGCCGTTTGAAATCGGTGCAGGCGGCGCGCGCTGCGGCGATGTTCGGCTGGGCGGCCGTGGCGCAGGGTGATCGTGTCGGCGCGCTGCTGTTCAATCATTCGCACCTCGAACTGCCACCGCGCTCGGGGCGCAGCGGCATCCTGCGCGTGATCCGCGAACTCGTCGCGCATGGCGATGCCGATGCGGCGTTGGCCGCACCACCGGTCGCCGACAGCTTCAATCGGGCATTGCTGCGCCTGCGGCGACTGGTCCGGCCCGGCAGCCTCGTGATCCTGATCAGCGACCTGTACGCGCTCGATGAAGGCAGTGTGCAGCACCTTTCCTACCTGCGCCGACACAGCGATGTGTTGGCGTTGCGCGTACTCGATGCACTGGAGCATGTCGCACCGCCGCCGGGTAATTACGGCTTGACCGACGGTTCGACGCGCTACGAGTTCGACGCTACGCTGGCGCGCGATCGTGATGGCTATGAAGCAAGACTCGCGGCCCACCATGCGGCCGTCGAGCAGCGGTTGCAGCGTTGTGGTGTGCCGCTGCTGCGACTCGGCACCGCCGACGCGGTGGGTGACGCGATCGCCGCACAGCTCAATGCCCTACCGACGCGCAGGCGGGTGGCGTGATGGCCCCTGTGTCCGCGGAGCAGGCGTTGCAACTGCGTGACATCCACCTGCCGCCATCGCCACCGTGGTGGCCCCCGGCCCCCGGCTGGTGGATGCTCGCCATCGTCGTGTTGCTGTTGCTTGGCTACCTCGCCTGGCGCGGTGCGCGCGCGTGGCGGCATCATCGCCGCCTGCATGCATTGCAGTGCGCACTGGATGACATCGAGCGTGCCTTGCTGGCCGCGCCGGCGCCGCAACCGCTCGCGCGTCTGTCGGCATTGCTCAAACGCGTTGCGCTGAGCCGCCATCCACGCGCCGAGGTCGCCGCGCTGAGCGGCCGTGCCTGGCTGAGCTTCCTCGATCGCACAGGCGGTGATGGTGCCTTCGTAGCGGGTCCTGCCCAAGTACTCGCCGAGGGTGTCTATCAGGCACGTATCGACGACGCGCTGGATGTGCCTGGACTCATGGTCGCGGTACGGCGTTGGGTGGACCGCAACATCGGAGTGCCGCAGTGAGTCTGACCTTTGCCTGGCCGCTGGTGTTGCTGCTGTTGCCGCTGCCGATGCTGAGCCTGCGTCTGCTGCCGCGTGCCGCCAGCGACCCGTCGGCGGCACTGCGTGTGCCGTTTCTCCCACTGTTGAACGAGGCCGGTCTGTTTCGTGCCGGCTCACGGCCGGCGCGCTGGCGCCGTGTCGCCGCCATCGTCGCCTGGGTGGCGCTGGTCATCGCCGCGGCGCGTCCGCAGGTGCTCGGCGATGCCGTGCAGTTGCCGGTCACGGGGCGCAGCCTCATGCTCGCGGTCGACATCTCGGGCTCGATGATCAACGAGGACATGCAGCTCGCCGGGCGCCAGGTCAGTCGCGTGACGGCGGTGAAGGCACTCGCGGCCGATTTCCTGCAGCGCCGTAGCGGAGATCGCGTCGGTCTGATCCTGTTCGGTCGCGAGGCCTACCTGCAGGCACCGCTCACGCTCGATCGTCGCACCGTCGCCACCCTGCTGGGTGAGGCGCAGGTCGGTCTCGCCGGCAAAGAGACGGCGATCGGCGATGCGATCGGCCTCGCGGTGAAGCGTCTGCGTGATCAGCCGGAGCAGAATCGCGTGCTGATCCTGTTGACGGATGGCGCGAATACCGCCGGTGCCGTCGATCCTCGCAAGGCCGCCGATCTCGCGGCACAGGAAGGCGTGCGCATCTACACGATCGGGGTCGGCGGCGACGCGATGTTGCTGCAGACACCGTTCGGCACGCGCAGCGTACCCGGTGGTGATCTCGACGAGACCACGCTGCGCGACATCGCCAGCAAGACCCAGGGGCGCTACTTCCGTGCCCGTGACTCCGCTGCCTTGGCCGATGTGTACGCCGAGCTCGATGCGATTGAACCGGTATCGGAAGACGTGCGCAGCTACCGCCCCGCAGACGAGGTCTACCATTGGCCGCTGGCCCTGGCGCTGCTGCTGAGCGTGCTCGCGGCAGTGCCGCTCGGTGGCCTGCGGCGCGCGCTCGACAGCAACGTGGGAGCGGGCCATGGCTGATGTGCCGCATTTTCTGCACCCGCAGTGGTTGTGGGCATTGCTGCCGCTGCTCGCGTTGCTGTGGTTGCTGTGGCGACGGCCGGACAGCGACAACCCGTGGCGCCGCGTGGTCGCGCACAACCTGCAGCCGCTGCTGCTCGGGCGTCGGGGTGAAGCGGGCGATCGACGGCAGCGGCGCTGGCTCGCGCTACTCGGCGCCGGCTGGCTGCTTGCGGTGCTCGCATTGGCAGATCCCGTCTGGGACCGCGCGCCGCGACCGGTGTACGAGTCACAGACTGCGCGCGTGATCGTGCTCGACCTGTCGCTGTCGATGCTCACGCGCGACCTCGCACCGAGCCGGCTGGTCAGGGCGCGTTTCAAGGTCGAAGACATCGTGCGCCTCGCCGGAGAAGGCCAGGTCGGCCTCGTGGTGTTTGCCGGTGATGCCTTCACGGTGACGCCGTTGACGCGTGATGCCGCCACGCTGCGTTCACAACTGCGTGCACTTGAACCGGCGATCATGCCGGCACAGGGCAGTCGCGCCGATCTCGGCCTGCGCCAGGCAGGCGACCTGCTGGGCCAGGCGGGACTCACACACGGCGATGTGCTGCTCATCGCCGATGGGGTCGAGGGTGACAGAGCGGCGTCGGCCGCGTCGCAGCTGCGTCAGCAGGGGTTTCGCGTGAGCGTACTGGGTGTCGGTACACGTGCCGGCGCGCCACTTGCCGATGCTGACGGCCGTTCACTGCGTGATGCCAATGGCAATGTCGTGGTGCCGAAACTCGAAGTTCAGGCGCTGCAAGACGTGGCTGCGGCGGGCGGCGGTGTGTATACCGATATCACGCCCGATGCACGCGACGTCGTGATGCTCGTCGACCAAGGCGCGACGTCGGCACGCGTCGAGCAGAGCGACGATCCGGCGTCGGCGACGCGCTGGCACGAGCGTGGTCCGTGGCTGGTGCTGGCGCTGTTGCCGCTCGCCGCGCTGGCTTTCCGTCGTGGATGGTTGTTCAGCATCGCGCTGCTCGGGGTGTTCACGGTGCCGGCGCCACCGGCGATGGCCGCCACGTCGCAGCCCTGGGATGACCTCTGGCAGACCAGCGAGCAGCGGGCCGCGGATGCCCTGGCCGAGGGTGATTTCGCGCGTGCATCGGCGCTGGCGAACGATCCCCTGC
>JAGRHA010000184.1 GCA_020445205.1 Gammaproteobacteria bacterium | reverse complement strand
GTCGCCGAGATGGTGATCGAGAAGGCCAAGCGCCTGGTGGAACACAAGAAGGACGTGGTGATCCTGCTCGACTCCATCACCCGCCTCGCGCGTGCCTACAACACCGTGATCCCGTCGTCGGGCAAGGTGCTGACCGGTGGTGTCGACGCCAACGCGCTGCAGAAGCCCAAACGCTTCTTCGGTGCCGCGCGCAACGTCGAGGAGGGCGGATCGCTGACCATCATTGCCACCGCGTTGGTCGAGACCGGGTCGCGCATGGACGACGTGATCTACGAGGAATTCAAGGGCACCGGCAACATGGAGGTCCATCTCGATCGCCGCATCGCCGAGAAGCGCATCTTCCCGGCGATCAACATCAATCGTTCCGGCACGCGTCGCGAAGAGCTGCTGATGCCCGAGAACGAGCTGCAGAAGATGTGGATCCTGCGCAAGATCCTGCACCCGATGGACGAGCTCGCCGCGATGGAGTTTCTGTACGACAAGCTCAAGGTCACCAAGACCAACCAGGAGTTCTTCGACGCGATGAAGTCGAAGGCCTGAGCTGAACGCGGTGTCTGCAGCGACGCGTTGGCTGCCGGACGCCGCGGGCTGCAACCCCGCCACGCGGCTACGCGGGTGCCGGGTAGGGTTGGCGGGAAACCGCCCCCGCGTCTGCAGATATCGCGGTTGTGAGCCTGGCCGCGGCGTACCGCGTGCCTGACACCCCTCTCCCCGCCGTGGCGACAGCCATGATCCTCGCCGCAGGGCGTGGCGAACGCATGCGCCCGCTGACCGATAGGCTACCCAAGCCGCTGTTGCCCGTGGCTGGCAAACCGCTGGTCACATGGACCATCGAGCGCCTCGTGCGTGCGGGTATCACTGATCTCGTGATCAACCATGCGCACCTCGGGCACCTCATCGAACAGGTACTGGGCGACGGTGCGGCGTTGGGTGCAAGCATCCGCTACTCGGCAGAAGGCGAGGGCAGGGCGCTGGAGACGGGGGGCGGCATTTTTCACGCGCTGCCACTGCTCGGCCGCCGACCGTTCCTGGTCGTCAACGGCGACATCTGGCATGACATCGATTTCGCCGCTGTCCAGCTTGCGGACGGCGATCTCGCGCACTTGGTCATGGTCGACAATCCGCCACAACACCCGCACGGCGATTTCCATCTGGCAGGCGATCGCCTGGTTGCCGACGGTGTTCCCAAGCTGACCTTCAGTGGTGTCGGGGTATACGACCCGGCACTGTTCGCGGCGTGTCGGCCGGGTGCGTTTCCGCTGGCGCCCCTGCTGCGCGACGCGATGGCAGTCGGCCGTGTGGGTGGAAGCCACCACCGCGGTCAATGGATCGATGTCGGTACGCCGGAACGTCTGGCGATGTTGGAGCAACGCCTGCGTCAATCAGGCTAATCTTGCGCCTGATGGGACAGGAAATATCCGACAGCGACTTCGATAGTGCGGCCTTCGCCGAGTTTCGACATCGTCTCGACGACGAGACGCAGCTGCTGGCTGCGTGGCTGAACGAGGGCAGGCTGGCGTCACCGCAACGCCGGTTCGGCTTCGAGATCGAAGGTTGGCTGATCGGACCCGATGGCCGACCCATCGCACGCAACCAGGAATTCCTCGCGGCCGTCGACGATTCCATGGTCGTTCCGGAGTTGTCACGTTTCAATTTCGAGCTGAACTCCGACCCGCTGCTGCTTGCCGATGGCTCGCTCGATGCGATGTACGCCGATCTGCAACAGCGCTGGCAACGCTGCAAACGGGCAGCGCAAGCGGTTGGTGTGCGCCCTCTGCTGATCGGCATCCTGCCCACGGTGCGTAGCAGCGACCTGACGTTGGCGAACATGTCGCCCATGCGTCGGTATCAGGCGATCAATGACCAGATATTCCGCATGCGCAACGGTACCCCCATCGAGGTCGACATCGATGGTGTGGAGCACCTGCATCACCGCCACGAAGACGTGATGCTGGAGGCAGGTACCACGTCATTGCAGATCCATGTCGAGGTCGATGCCGCCGAGGCCGCCCGCGCATTCAATGTGTGCAAGATGATCTCGGCGGTCACTGTCGGTGCGACGGCGAACTCGCCTTATCTTTTCGGTCGCCAGCTGTGGCAGGAGACCCGGATCGCGCTGTTCGAACAATCGGTGTCGGTTGGTGGCAGTGATTACAGCAAACGTGTGACGTTCGGTGTGCGCTATGCCCACGACAGCATCCTCGAATGCTTCGAAGCCAACCGCACGCGCTATCCGGTGCTGTTGCCGGACCTCATGGATGCCCCGGTCGAGCGGCTCGCGCACCTGCGACTGCATAATGGTACCGTGTGGCGTTGGAACAGACCGTTGATCGGCTTCGACGATGCCGGCAGGCCGCATATCCGCATCGAACACCGCGTGATTGCTGCTGGGCCCACTGCGTGTGATGCCATCGCCAATACGGCCTTGTTCCTGGGCCTGTTCGAGGCGCTGATGCGCCGGGACGAGCCGATTGAGCAGCAGATGCCTTTCGCCTGCGCACGCGACAACTTCTATGCTGCCGCACGCGCTGGCCTGGATGCGCGCGTGCAATGGATGGGCGGTCCGCCGCAGGCGCTGCACGAGCTGCTCGACGGCCACCTGCTCGCCGTTGCCGATGCTGGCCTACGTGCCGCGGGCATCGGCGCCACAGAGGCGGAGCGCTGGATCGGTATCCTGCGGGAGCGTGTCCGCCGACATATGACGGGTGCCGACTGGCAGGTTGCGTGGGTCGCCCGTCACGGCCGCGATTTCGGTGCATTGGTCGACGCCTACGCCAACAGGCAATCACGAGAACAACCGGTACATGAGTGGAGTTTGAATTGAGTGAGTTATTGAACGAGCGCAGCGAGCTGCCGTTGTCCCTGCTCGAAGTCGGCGCCGAAGGCCTACACGATGTGCTCGGTGGTCCCACCCTGTTCCATCTCCCTGGGCGTCGTGATCCCGCGCTGTTCGTGTCGGTGTTGATGCACGGTAACGAGACGACGGGTTGGGACGCGATTCGCCGCGTGCTGCGCAAATATGTCAGCGTCGATGGTCTCGATCTGCCGCGCTCGTTGAGTCTGTTCGTAGGCAACACCGCGGCGGCACGCGAGGGTGTGCGGCACCTGCCCGGGCAGCCGGACTACAACCGTGTGTGGCCCGGCAGCGAGACCCATGGCACGCCCGAACATGAACTCATGCGTGCTGTCATGGACCGCATGGCGGACCGCGAACTGTTCGCGTCGATCGATGTGCACAACAACACCGGTCTCAATCCGCACTATGCCTGCGTCAACGTGCTCGAGCATTCGTCGCTGCATCTCGCTGCGCTGTTCGGTCGCACGGTGGTTTACTTTGTGCGCCCGCGTGGCGTCGCCTCTATGGCAATGGCGGCGCTGGGACCTTCGGTGACCCTGGAATGCGGCAAGGTGGGGCAGGTGCGCGGTATCGATCATGCCGCGGACTACCTCGATGCCTGTCTGCACCTTGCCGAGATACCGAGCCACCCGGTGGCGCGACACGACGTCGATCTCTATCACACCGTGGCGATCGTGCGCGTGCCCGCCGATGTCGATTTCGGTTTTGCCGATGCCTCGGCGACACTGAACTTCCCGCGCAACCTCGACGCGATGAATTTCCGTGAACTGCCGGTCGGCAGCCTGATCGCCGATATCGGCACGGTCGATGATTTGCCGCTCGACGTGCGCGATGAACAGGACATGCACGTTGCCGAGCGCTACTTCGCGCTCGAAGACCGGCGCCTCGTAACGCGTGTGCCGGTCATGCCGTCGATGCTGACCTGTGACCCGATGGTCATACGCCAGGATTGTCTGTGCTATCTCATGGAACGCTATGACGAACACCTGCAGGACGCGGGCTGAAGGCTCAATGTTGCGGCCCGGCGGCCGCTAAGACACAGCGGCGGGTGCTACCGCCGCGCCCCATCACCGACGAGTGGAACGAGTCCGTGTTCAAATCGACCACACCGATCATCATCGACGTAGAAGCCTCGGGATTCGGCCAGGGCAGCTACCCCATCGAAATCGGCATCGCCCTCGCCGACGGTTCGCGGCATTGCTTCCTGGTAGCGCCTGCACGCAGCTGGAAGCACTGGGACACGGAAGCCGAGAAGGTGCATGGCATCTCGCGTGAGCTCCTGTCGAGCCACGGTCGGCCGATCCAGGATATCGCCTGGCGTCTCAACGAATTGCTGCGTACGCGCACCGTTTACAGTGATGCCTGGTCGTTCGACATGTCGTGGCTCGGCAAGCTTTACGATGCCGCGGGTATGCGGCAGACATTCAAGGTTGCCGATATCGTCGAGCTCATGGACGAGGAGCAGCGTGAACATTGGCAGGACACCAAGCAATCCGTGATCGAGTCGCTCGGGCTGCGGCGCCATCGCGCCAGCGGTGATGCGCGCATCCTGCAGGAGACGTGGCGTCGGCTGAACCCGATGGCCGCCTGATCGCTGGTTCAGAGCGCGTCTTGCGCCGCGCGGTCGGCCGCGGTCAACGGTATCAACCCCTGTTCGATAAGCCAGCCATCAGGCCCCGACATGCGCGGTGACAGCAGCTGCGCGATGAAGTCGTCGAGTCCGGGGACGAGCCGACTGTGCTGCGGTTTCACGTAGATGAACAAAGGGCGACTCAACGGGTAGACGCCCGATTCGATGAGCTCGAACTCCGGTTTGACACCGTCGATGGTCGCTGCCTGCAGGCGGTCACGATTACGATCGAGAAAGTTGTAACCGAGGATGCCTAGCGCTTCGGGCGCGGCGAGCAACTTGCGCACCATGCGGGCATCGTTCTCACCGGCATCGACGAATGCGCCGTCTTCCCTGAGCGACTGGCAATGGCGCACAAATGCACCGGGGTCGGCGCCATGCAACGCACGCATCCTGGGATTTTCCATGCAGCCATCCTCGAGCAGGCGTTCAACGAGGATGTCGCGTGTACCCGAGGTAGGTGGTGGTCCGAACACGAGGATCGGCATGTCCGGCAATGCCGGGTTCACTTCACGCCAGGTCCGGTAAGGGTTCGGCATGAAACCCGGCTCTTCACCCTGCGCAGGCAACTCGCGTGCGAGTGCACGATAGATATCGATCTTGCCAAGTCGGAATTCCGCTGAACCTTTGGCATTGGCGACGACGATGCCGTCGTAACCGATCTTGATCTCGCGTATGTCGTTGACCTGATTACGCGCACAGGTCTCGCGTTCGCTGTCCTTCATGCGCCGCGATGCCATGGCGATGTCCGGCGTTTCCAGGCCGGCGCCGCTGCAGAACAACTTGAGGCCGCCCCCGGTGCCCGTCGATTCGACCACCGGCGTGACCCCGGCGTTGTCGCGCGCGACGCGTTCGGCGGCCGCACTGACGATGGGGTAGGCGGTCGATGAGCCGACGATGAAGATGTGCTGGCGTAGGCCGAGGTCGAGCGCCGTGGCCGGCGTTGTGCTCAGCAGCAGCGATACGACACCCAACAGCGCGGTGCCGATGACGGGTTTCATGGCAGCATGATTCCACGGATCGTGAAATACAGCAAAGCCGCCAATGCACCCGAGACTGGCACAGTGATCAACCACGCCGCCACGATGCGCATCAGGGCCGAACGCTTGACCAGTTCGGTTTTGTAGACGCGCTTGAGGCCCTTGCGTTCCTTCTTGCTCAGGTCGGCGCGCGCCGAATGCTCCTTGAGCTGCTGCAGCATCAGACCTTTCTTGGCCACCGATGCCTTGCGGAATTCAAGCAGGAACGCCTCGACCACAGCCTCGTCTTTGCCGTGATGATGTGCTTTCACCTCCTCGACCATCTTCGAATAGCTGGCCTTGAGGAATTCGCGCAGAAAGCCGACGCCGAACACAGCGCCGACAGCGATGTGCGTGGACGAGACCGGCAGACCGAGTTGCGTCGCGATGATCACGGTGATTGCCGCCGCCATGGCGATGCAGAATGCACGTGTCTGGTCGAGTTCGGTGATTTCGGAGCCGACGGTACGGATCAGTTTCGGGCCGTACAATGCCAAGCCGATGGCGATGCCCAATGCGCCCACCATCATGACCCACAGCGGAATCGAGGCCTTCTTGGCGATGCCGCCATGCAGGATCGCATCGTTGATCGCTGCCAGCGGACCGACAGCGTTGGCCACGTCGTTGGCACCGTGCGCGAAGCTCAGCAGCGCGGCAGCGAAAATCAGCGGGATCGTGAACAGTTTGTTGACGCCCGATTTGTCGCCCGGCAGCCGCTCGGCGGCGTTGAAAATCATCGGTTTGACGAAGAAATACACCGCGGCGGAGAACACGAGTCCGAGTAGCAGCGCGGTGGAGAAATTCACCTTCCACAGGTGTTTGAGGCCTTTGAGCACGATATAGGTCGAAAACGCCCAGGCCATGAGCGCGACCAGCAAGGGCACCATCTTCTGTGCTGCGGCTTTCATGTTTTCCTGGTACGTGATCGTGCGTTTGATCAGGTACAGGAAGCCGGCGGCGATGGCGCCGCCGAGGACCGGCGAGATCACCCAACTCGCCGCGATCTGGCTCATGGTGCCCCAGTTGGCGATGCCGAAACCGCCGGCGGCGATGCCGGCGCCGAGCACGCCGCCGACGATCGAGTGTGTCGTCGACACCGGCGCGCCGAGGGCCGTCGCCAGATTCAGCCACAAAGCACCCGCGAGCAATGCCGCCATCATCAGCCAGACGAAGGCCTGCGGATCCTGCAGCATGCTCGCATCGATGATGCCTTTCTTGATCGTACTGACGACGTCGCCGCCGGCGATGAGCGCGCCGCTCGCCTCGAAGATCGCTGCGATACCGATCGCCCCGGCCAAGGTCAGTGCCTTGGAACCGACGGCGGGCCCGACATTGTTGGCGACATCGTTGGCGCCGATGTTCATCGCCATGTAACCGCCGATCATCGCGGCTGCGATCAGCATGTAGTTGTGCGGCATGTCGCCGATGCTCATGCCGGCGACCAGCATGATGGCGATGACGAAGAACAGGGCAACGCCGAAGCGGAACATTTCCGGGCGCCCAAAGCGGGTCGCGTGTTCGATCTGCGAGATATTCTTGAGTTCCATGGGGCGCCTGGGCGGATTTGTCATGTGACAGAAAGAGAATTGTCACATTTCTCGACCCGCCGTGCCCGTCCGCCGTTTGACGACGATCAAGGTCCGGTTGCCGCGCCCAGATCAGTCGGTGTAATCGGCTCGCATGTCCGGTTTGAGCCGGTCGTAGGCCTTGTGGTGCCACACGCGCATCTGTCGGTAGGGGTTGTAAGCGACGCTCCAGAGTTCGTCGTCGGCGAGGATGTCACACGCCTGGCGCTGGTAACGCCGGTTCAGCGCGTCATCGTGGATGTAGTCGCTGCCGCCGAAACAGCAGGTTTCGTATAGGTGGGCGAGATCCGGGCGCACCGCGCTGTGCTCGTGTCCGAGCCAGTGCACCACTTCGTGAAACAGCAGGGCGCGACGATCTCGGTATCGATGCAGGCTGGGCAGGCGCAGCGGCTGGCCGTTGCGGTGCTCGAAGATCTGGTCTTCGGCGAGGTGGAAGAAGTCGCGGTAGGCGCGATCGTCGAGGCGCCTGCTCAACAGACCGCCGAGCCGGTAGGTGTCGAGGATGACGGCGGGAAAGTGGACCTGGCGCAGCTGCTGGTACAGCGGGTCATCGATGTGCGTGCCGCCCGGCGGGGTCGCGACGGCCGTCGCGAACATGCTGTCGTCGACACAGTGAAACGTCTTCGCCCGGGTAGATTCGAACAGGCTCAGCAGGCGATGGGCCTGGTACTCATGGTAAGGATGAAGACGCCCCATCGGTCCCTGGCCCGACAGGCAGGCCAGGCCGGTGTCGAGGCCACCCGCGAGCTCGTCGAGCAGCAGCTGTGCGGGATCGACGTCGTGCTGCACATGGCCATCCGGGTAACGGTCACAACCGCGTACTTCGATGTGCGGTGCGTGCCCCGCGGCCACCTTGCCGGCCATGCCGCGCAGGTGCTGCAACGCGCCGATCAAACCCGAACGTCGTTCCTGGAGCGGGTCAGACGACGCAAAAAGGTGGGATGACAGGCTGAGCAAGAGCGCCAGCCATGCGGCGACACTGACAGCGTGTCGTCGATCCTCTCGCATACGTCTCCTCCATCTGCCTGCGTTGCCCTGTGACGCACGAGGTCGTGGGGCAACGGCCTTCTTTGGAGTCTAGACGATGGACGTACAATGTATGCACATTGTGGACAGTGCGTGCCGTCGCCGCGGTCGGCGTACTTGCAATCGTTGCAATGGAGCCAGGCCGCTTCAGCCGGCGCTGTGAATCAGTCCGTACCAGACCAGGCCGGCCATCTCGTGGAGTACGAGATAGCTCTTTTCGAGGTTGGCGTAGGTTGGCAGCCAGTCGGGTGCGCGCAGTGGCGGGCGGAGTTCGGTTGGGGCGTGCATGAAGGCGAACGGCGCGGGTACCACGTCGATGCCGGCGGCACGTGCACTGAGCACGGCACGTGGCATGTGGAAGGCGTGGGTCACGAGCAGCACGCGATGCACGCCCTGGTCGGTGAGGATCGCCGCACTGTTGTGTGCGTTTTCCCAGGTGTCGCGACTGGTGTTGTCGACGGCGAGCGGTCTGACGCCGGCGCGATCCTGCAGCCAGGCCGATGCGAGCTCGGCGAGTGGCTCTGTGTCGCCTCTGACGCTGCCGCCGCTGACGACGATGGGCAGCCCCGTCTTGCGGTGCAGGGCGAGGGCGAAATCGATGCGCTCAAGGCTCATGGCCGCCAGGCGGTCGGCGCCGTTGAGTTCGGGATTGTGGCGTTCGACACCCGCCATCAGCACCCAGATGGCGTCGGCACGACTGGTCTGCAGTTGGGTCGGTGTCAATGCCGGAACGGTCTCCAGTTGGGCCGCCAGCCATTCTGCAACCACGGCGGTGGACAGCGCGTAGAGTGCGAGGATCCCGAACAGGCCGAGCAGACGGCCAACGAAGCGTCGGCAGAACAGCCAGCCGACCAGCAGCACCAGGATGATGATGCCGGGCGGTAGCACCAGGGCCTTGATCGCGGCACGTGTCGTGACGTCGAGTTCCATCATGAGGCGTTGCTCAGTCGCCCGCCAGCACCGGGTTGGCTTGCAGGTCTGCGTGGTACGACGAGCGCACCATCGGCCCGCTGGCGACATTGGAAAAGCCCATGCTTTCTCCCAATGTGCGCAACGCGTCGAATTCCTCGGGGGTGACGAATCGGTCGACCGGCAGGTGGTCGCGGCTGGGCTGCAGGTACTGGCCGAGCGTGAGCATGTCGCAGCCGTGCTCACGCAGGTCGCGCATGACCTGTTCCGTTTCTGCGCGCGTCTCACCGAGCCCGAGCATGAGCCCGGATTTGGTCGGTACCTGCGGATGACGCTGCTTGAACTGTGCCAGCAGGTCCAGCGACCAGGCGTAGTCGGCGCCCGGGCGCGCCTGACGGTACAGCCGTGGCACCGTTTCGAGGTTGTGATTGAAGATGTCAGGCGGGTCGCCGGCGAGGGCCTCCAGCGCGATGTCCATGCGACCGCGGAAGTCGGGCACGAGAACCTCGATTGTCGTCTGCGGCGTGAGTGCACGTACGGCGTGGATGCAAGCTGCGAAATGTGCGGCACCGCCGTCGCGCAGGTCGTCGCGATCGACCGACGTGATGACGACGTATTTCAGCGCCATGTCGGCGATCGCCTCGGCGAGCTGGCGTGGTTCATCGTTATCGAGCGGCTGCGGCTTGCCGTGCGCGACATCGCAGAACGGACAGCGCCGGGTGCAGATGTCGCCCATGATCATGAACGTGGCCGTGCCGTGACTGAAGCATTCGCCGAGGTTCGGGCACTGGGCCTCCTCGCATACCGAACTCAGGTTACGCTCGCGCAGAATCTTCTTGATGCGGCCGACGCCGGCCCCGGAAGGTGCCTTGGCGCGGATCCAAGCCGGTTTGCGCGGCATTTGCGTGGTCGGTTCCACCTTGACCGGAATGCGGCTGACCTTGTCGTGGCCGCGCTGGTGCGTGTCGGGTTGGGCGCGCGACGGCGCGTTGTGCGACGAATCTGTCATCGGGACCCGCAGGCGGTGGGGAAACGTGCGTTGATTGTAGCGGGTTTGGTGGTGCTGCGGCAGCGCACGCCAGTGACGGCGGTATACTTGGGTTTCACGCGGTTTTCATGGATATCGAAAAATGAGCGAGTTCGGCGTATTCACACTGTTCCTGTTCGGCCTGGCCGCGGTGATCCTGTTCCTCGGCGTCAAGTCGGTTCCGCAGGGTAACGAATGGACCGTCGAGCGTTTCGGCAAATACACCCGCAGCCTCCGGCCCGGTCTCAACGTCATCGTGCCGGTGATCGATCAGATAGGGCACAAGCTCAACATGATGGAGCAGGTGCTCGACGTGCCGACACAGGAAATCATCACGCGTGATAACGCCATGGTCTCGGTCGATGGCGTGGTGTTCTATCAGGTGCTCGACTCGGCCAAAGCCGCGTATGAGGTGAGCAATCTGCAATACGCCATCCTCAACCTGACCATGACCAACATCCGTACCGTCATGGGCTCGATGGATCTCGACGAGTTGTTGTCGAAACGCGACGAAATCAATGCGCGTCTGCTGTCGGTTGTCGACGAAGCGACCACGCCGTGGGGCGTCAAGGTCACGCGTATCGAGATCAAGGACATCAGTCCACCGACCGATCTCGTCGAATCGATGGCGCGCCAAATGAAGGCCGAGCGCGACAAGCGCGCGGCCATCCTCGAAGCGGAAGGCAAGCGCCAGGCCCAGATCCTCAAGGCCGATGGTGAGAAGCAGGCCGCGATCCTGCAGGCCGAGGGCGAGAAGGAGGCCGCGTTCCGCGAGGCCGAGGCGCGTGAGCGACTCGCCGAGGCCGAAGCCAAAGCGACGCGCGTGGTATCGGAAGCCATTTCGCAGGGTGATGTGCAGGCGATCAACTACTTCGTCGCGCAGAAGTATGTCGAAGCGCTGCACAGCATCGGTACGGCGCCCAATCAGAAGCTCATCTTCATGCCCATGGAAGCCAGCGGGGTGATCGGCGCGATCGGCGGTGTCGCCGAACTCGCCAAGAGCGCAATGGAGAAGGCCAAGTCGTGAACGGCTATCAACCGGATTTTTGGCATTGGTGGATCCTCGCGCTCGTACTGATCATCCTCGAGACGCTGCTGCCCGGGACATTCTTCCTGTGGATGGGGATTTCGGCGGTCGTGCTCGGGCTGTTGGCGTGGCTGATCCCGGCGATGGGTTGGGAGACGCAACTGATGCTGTTTGCGATCCTGTCGCTGGTCAGCATCGTCGGCTGGCGTGTTTGGCAGCGTCGATACCCCGATGAAAGCGACCAGCCCAGTCTCAATCGTCGTGCAGAACAGTATGTCGGTCGCGTGTTCGTGCTCGAGACACCGATCGAGAATGGCTTCGGCAAGGTCCGCGTCGGCGATTCGCTGTGGCGCGTCGAGGGCCCTGACGCCGCAGCGGGCAGCCGCGTCAGGGTGACGTCGGCCGACGGTGTCGTGTTGGTTGTGGAGATTGCCGACTGAGTCGGTCGCGCGCGGTCATCGCGCGCAACAGTGGTGCTGTGCCCAAATCTGTCGTTGCCCGCGTGGCCGCTCGCCGCATGTGTCGACGTGCTGCGGGCGGCAGCTGGCTACATCATCATGCCGTCGTGTTGGGCGATGACGTTGTACATGGCATCGACCATTTCCATTGCCGTTGCATCGAGCGCGGCCGCACCAACCTCGGGCGGCAGTTCCGCGATGCGCCATACGGGTGCACGCACGCGCTGCACGATATCCTCGATCAGCAGATCGGTGTCGATACCGCTGCTGAACTGTACCGCGATATGCAGCATCGCCACTTCACGTGCCAGCGGGCCTGCCACGTCTTCGGGTCGCATGAGATGGGCGAACGAATCCGAGATCGACGTCGGCAACTGCCACACACGTGCGAGTTCCGCGGCGAACTGCATCGCGTCGACACCGATCAGTTCGTGCTCGGCATACAGCCGCGCATCGAGCCCTTCCTCACAGTGTTTGAGCGCCTGCCGGCACTCCTTCGGAAAGCGACTGAACAGGATCAGGTGGCCGATGTCGTGCAGCAGGCCACGCACGAACAGGCTCTCGTAGTTGCGCATGCCCGCACCTTCAGCAATGGCACGCGCGAGGAACCCAGCGTGGACACTGCGATACCAGAAGGTGTCCATGTCCATCAGTTCGTTGCTGATACCTTCGAAGGCCTTGGAAACGCTCGCTGCGAGCACCAGGTCGTGGATCTTTTGCATGCCGAGGATGTTCGCTGCGCGCGTGATCGTGTCGACCTGTGAGCGGAAACCGTAGAACGCACTATTGGCCATGCGCAGGACGCGTGCCGCGAGTGCGGGATCCAACGATATGACTTCGGCCGCATCGCTCATGGCCGCGTTGTCCGATTCCATCACCTCGCGCAGGCGGATGTAGACATCGGGCAGGGAAAGCGATTCCAGGGAGTCGTAGACGAGTTCGTCGAGTTGCAACGCTGCGGACATATCGGGGCCTGCCAGATGCGGGAGTTAGCTCTGGGCTGGGTATCGGCGGCTGAGTCGCCGGCTTGAATGGGCCGTGCAGGAAGCCGCTTCGTGCGAAGGGTGGCGATATGTGCCACGGCCGAGCGCTGTCGGTATCGTGTTACAGCAGGATGCGTTCGATCCCGCCGGCCTTGACTTTGTCGACGAAGCGACGCTGCCAGTCCTGGCCGAGCAAGTGGTGCGCGAGCTCGGCGACGATGTAATCCGTCTTGAGCCCGGTTTCGTCGGCATAGCGTGCGAGCCCCTGCTGGCAGGCCGGGCAGCTGGTCAGCATCTTGACCTGCCCGCGCGTGGTGTCCTCGCCGCTAAGGGCCCTGATGCCAGAATGCAGTTCCTCGGCCTTGCGGAAGCGCAGCTGGTTGGCGATGTCGGGACGCGCCGTGCCCAAGGTTCCCGCTTCGCCGCAGCAGCGGTCCGAGAGGCGCACGTGTTGGCCCATGAGGGTTTCGGCGACGGCGATCGGATCGTGTTGTTTGATCGGTGTGTGGCAAGGGTCGTGATACAGGTACTGCACACCATCGACGCCCTCGAGCTTCACCCCTTTCTCCATGAGGTACTCGTGGATGTCTAGCAAACGGCAACCGGGGAAAATCTGCTGGAACTCGTACTTCAGCAACTGATCCATACAGGTGCCGCACGACACGATCACGGTCTTGATGTCCATGTAATTGAGCGTGTTGGCGACGCGGTGGAACAACACGCGGTTGTCGGTGGTGATCTTCTGTCCCTTGTCGTGCATGCCTGCCGACAACTGCGGGTAGCCGCAGCACAAGTAACCCGGCGGCAGGATGGTCTGTGCGCCGAGGTCGTACAGCATCGCCAGCGTAGCCAGGCCGATGTCCGAGAACAGGCGCTCGGAGCCGCAGCCGGGGAAGTAGAACACTGCGTCGGATTCATCGGTGACCTTCGCGGCATCACGGATGATCGGGATCATCGTGCGGTCTTCTAGACCGAGTTCGGCACGATACGAGCGCTTGGGCAGTTCGACACGGATCGGGCGCCGCACCAACTCGACGGCGATGTCCGTGAGTCGGGGCTTGCCCGTCGTTGCCTGTGGCAGTTCTTTGCGGCGGCCGAGCAGCGGTGTCTTGGCGGCGAGATCGTGCGCCAGGCTCAGGCTCTTGAAACCCCAGTCGAGCATACCCTTGCGCAGCACGCCGATCGTGCGTGGGTCGGTCGCGTTGAGGAATTTCATCGCCGCCCAGGTTCCGGCGTTGAAACGCTTCTTGCCGCGCTCGGTGAGGATCTTGCGCATGCGCACGGTGACGTCGCCGAAATCGATGTTGACCGGACACGGCGCCTCGCACTTGTGGCACACGGTGCAGTGGTCGGCGATGTCGTTCATCTCGTCGAAATGTTCGAGCGACAAGCCGCGCCGTGTCTGTTCTTCGTACAGGAAGGCCTCGATGACCAGCCCGGTGCCGAGGATCTTGTTGCGCGGCGAGTACAGCAGGTTGGCGCGCGGCACATGCGTCATGCACTTGGGTTTGCACTTGCCACAGCGCAGGCAATGCTTGACGTCGTCGTTGAGCGCGCCGAGTTCGCTCTCCTCGAGGATGATCGCTTCCTGCTGCACCAGCCGCAGCGACGGCGTGTATGCGCCAGCAAGACCCGAACCGGGCATGAGCTTGCCGCGGTTGAAGTGTTGTTCCGGGTCGACGGCGTTCTTGTACGCGACGAAGCGCTCGAGTTTTTCCTGCTCCAGGTACTGCACCTTGGTCAGGCCTATGCCGTGCTCTCCCGAGATCACGCCGCCGAGCGATTGCGCCAGGTGCATGATGCGGTCGACCAGCCGGTCGGCCTCCTGCAGCATGCGGTAGTTGTGCGAATGGACCGGGATGTTGGTATGCACATTGCCGTCGCCTGCGTGCATGTGCAGCGCCACGAACAGGCGGTTGTTGCGCAGTTCGGCGTGCATGTCGCGCAGGGCGTCGCGCAGGCCTTCGAGTGTCGAACCCTGGAAAATCTCGCGCAGTGGTTGCTTGATCTCGTTGCGATACGAGACCCGGATGTCGCGTCGCAGCAGCGCGTCGAGCAAGGTGTCGCCGGGTTGCAGGCGCGCGCGTTCGGCGTCGTCGAGGATACGCGTGTGGTCGCTTGCGGGGGCGTCGAGCTGATCGAGCAAGGTACGCCAGCGTTTGCGAACCTGGTCGATCAGGTTGCGCGCCAACAGGTACTTGTTGCGATCGAAGCTGTTGTGCGTGTCTTTTTCGTCGGGTGTGCGCTGTTCGAGCAGCGTGGCAAAGCCGTCGATGACCTCGAGCTTGTTAGAGATCGACTGCTCGATGTTGATCTGCTCGATACCGCGACTGTAGTCGGCGAGACGTTCGAGCGGGATCACCACATCCTCGTTGATCTTGAACGCGTTGGTGTGTGCCGAGATCGCCGCCGTGCGCGCACGGTCGAGCCAAAAGCGTTTACGTGCATCGGCACTGATCGCGATGAAACCCTCGGCGTCGCGCGCGTTGGCCAGCCGCACCACCGCCGACGCCGTATCGGCGACGGCTTGTTCGTCATCGGCGACGAGGTCGGCGATGAGCACCATCTTCGGCCGTTCGCGGCGCGCTGCTTTGGTTGCGTAGTTGACGGCTCTCACATAGCGCTCGTCGAGGTGTTCGAGGCCCGCGATCTGTACCCCGTCACACTGTTTGACGTGATCGATGATCTCGACGATGGCCGGCACCGCACGGCCGAGATCGGCACCGAAGAATTCGAGACACACGGTGCGCACATGCTCGGGCATGCGATGCAGGACGAAGCGCGCCGAGGTGATGAGACCGTCGCAACCCTCCTTCTGCACGCCGGGGAGCCCGGACAGGAACTTGTCGGTCACGTCTTTGCCGAGGCCGGTCTTGCGGAAGGTGCTACCGGGCATGCTCAGCAGCTCGGCCTCCCCTTTGCGGGTGCGTCCGTCGGCCTCATAACGTGTGACGCGGAAGCGCACGGTTTCCTGATCGTGGATCTTGCCGAGGTTGTGTTCGAGGCGCTCGACCTCGAGCCAGTCCGCCTGTGGTGTGACCATGCGCCAACTGGCGAGATTGTCGAGCGTCGTGCCCCACAGCACGGCTTTCTTGCCGCCGGCATTCATGGCGATATTGCCGCCGATCGTCGAAGCATCCTGCGACGTGGGGTCGACCGCAAACGCCAGGCCGTGGCGACCCGCGAGTTCCGATACGCGTTTGGTGACGACGCCGGCACCGGTACGCACCGTCGGTACCTTGCCTTCGACGCCCGGCAGCGCGACGTGTTCGACCTCCGACAGGGCTTCGAGCTTCTCGGTATTGATCACCGCACAGTGTGCGTCGAGCGGCACCGCGGAGCCCGTATAGCCCGTGCCGCCGCCGCGCGGGATCAGCGTGAGGCCGCAGTCGATGCAGCCTTTGACGATCGCCGCGATCTCGTCCTCGCGATCGGGAGAGACGACGACGAACGGCATCTCGACGCGCCAGTCCGTGGCATCGGTGGCATGCGATACGCGTGCAAGACCACTGAAATCGATGTTGTCCTTGCGCGTGATCCGGCTCAGCACACGCTGCACGCGACCGCGCAGTGCTGCGCGCTCGCCGAAGCAGTTGGAGAATCGGTCGACGGCCGTGCGCGCGGCATCGAGCAGGCGCGCGGCGTCGCGATTGTCGTTGAGGCGCTGTTCGAACTGGCCGAGGCGATGGTTGAGCGCCTGGATCAGGGCGTCGCGACGGTCGGCGTTGTTGATCAGGTCGTCCTGCAGATAGGGATTGCGTTCGACTACCCACATGTCGCCGAGGACCTCGAACAGCATGCGCGCCGAGCGGCCGGTGCGACGTGTGCCGCGCAGGTCTTCGATGAGGCGCCAATTGTCCTCGCCGAGATAGCGGATGACGATCTCGCGATCGGAGAACGACGTATAGTTGTATGGAATCTCGCGGATGCGTTCCATCGGGTCTGCCAGGCTGCCGACGACGTCCGCCGTGCGGACTCGAGTGCGGATTCTAGCCGAAACGCGGTGGCCATATCCGCCGGCGTTGTCCCGGTAGTGGCGAAATTTTTCAACGGTCATGGTAAGGATTGTGCCGCCCACCGGGTCTTACCAGCACCACCACTGCCGCGGAGAGCGCGTGATGAATCCCCTATGGTTCGTGAGGATACCGTTTGCAATCACGTTTGCCGGTCATGGCGCAGGCAAGCTGCTCATGCCCAGGGCCTCGGCCGACATGCTCGATCTCTCGCTGCCGATGGTGCTGCTCGTCGGTGTCGCCGAAGTCCTCGCCGGAATCGGTGCCATCATCGGGGGGTTCGAGCGCGTGCCGCATCGCCAGCTTGTCGATCGCCTGACCGGCATCGCCGCAGTTCCCGTATTGCTCGGCGCGATCTTCCTGGTGCACTGGCCGCGCTGGTCGTTCGTTGCGAGTGAATCGCACCCGTTCGGCGGAATGGAATTCCAGGTACTGCTGCTCGGTGTCGCGCTGCTGTTGTTGTTTACCGCACGCCGCCCCGGCTGAGGAGGCTGTGGTCGCGCGCGTCGCGCAGTAAACTGCCGTTCGGCACGAACAACGGAGGCAGCGATGCGCGGCGTATTTCTCGACCTGGCCAGTCTGGCGGAACAGGATCTCGACCTGTCGGCATTCGAACCATTGTTCGACGAATGGCGGACATTTCCTGCGACGGCACCGGATCAACGTGTGGCGCACATCGGCGATGCCGAGGTCGTCGTCACCAACAAAGTCGTGGTCGACGACGCGGTGATCCGGGCAGCGCCGAATCTGAAGATGATCGGTATCACGGCCACGGGCTACAACAACATCGCCATCGAGACGGCGAAGGCGCGCGGGATCGTCGTCAGCAACGTCGTCGCCTACGCGACCGACAGTGTCGCCCAGCACGTGTTCGCGCTGATCCTGGCACATCACACGCGCCTGTTCGATTACACCGCCGCGGTCAAGCGCGGTGACTGGACCAACAGTCCGCAGTTCTGCCTGCTCGATTACCCGGTGCGTGAATTGCGCGGTATGACGCTGGGGATCGTCGGCTATGGCGAGCTGGGGCAGGGCGTGGCAAGGATTGGCGAGGCCTTCGGTATGCACGTTATGGTGTCGCAGCGTCCGGGCGGTGCAGCGGCAGCGGGCCGCGTGCCGCTTGACGAGGTCCTGCGCACGGCAGATGTGATCTCGCTGCACCTGCCGTTGCTGGAGACCACGCATCATCTCATCGATGCCGCCGCCCTGGCGTCTATGAAGTCCGATGCATTGCTCATCAACACCGCGCGCGGCGCCATTGTCGACAACGCGGCGCTGGCCGACGCGCTGCGCAACGGCGTGATCGGTGGCGCCGGCATCGATGTGCTCGACGTCGAACCGCCGCCAGCGGACCATCCGCTGCTGGCCGGCGACATCCCCAATCTCATCGTTACGCCACACAGCGCTTGGGCGGGTCGCCAGGCGCGGCAGAACGTGGTCGACGAGACCGTGGCCAATATCGCGGGATTCCTGCGCGGTGAGCCGCGCAATCGCGTCGCCTGACGTAACAGGCTTGTGGATCCGCACAGGCGGGTCCACGAGCTGACCCCCTCAGTCGTCCTGGCGGCCGCCCATGAGCGGACGCATCGCGCTCAGCAGGTTGCCGAACAGGCGCTCGTGTGCGCGTTCCTCGCGCGCCAGCAGTGCCTTCATGTACGCGCGCTGCGTGGGCGCGCTGAAGCACGCAGGACAGGAATCGGGCACCACGGGCAGATCGGCTGCGGTCGCGAACGCGGCGGTCTGGGTCTCGCGCACGTAACACAACGGGCGGATCACACGGAGGTCTCCGGCATCGATGCGGTAGTGTGCCTTCATCGTCCCCAGCTTGCCCTGATGAAAGGCCGACATCAGGAAGCTCTCGGCGAGATCGTCGAGGTGCTGCGCGAGTGCGAGCACGTTGTAACCATGCTCACGGCAGGTCGTGTACATGATGCCGCGTTTCATGCGCGCGCAGTATGCGCAGAACGAGTCGCCGTCCATGCGCGTCTTGGCCTCTTCCATGATCGGCTGGCGGCAGTAGTGCCAAGGCACCCTGAGCGTGTCGCAGTGACCGCCCAGCGAGGAGGGGTCGAAACCCTCGATCTCGGGATCCACGGTGATCGCGCCGAGCTCGAATCGCACGGGCGCGTAGCGCTGCAGGTGGTGCAGAATGTGTAACAGGCTCAACGAATCCTTGCCGCCCGACACCCCAAGCAGCACGCGGTCGCCTTCGCGGATCATGGCGTAGTCACCGATCGCCCGCCCGACCTTGCGCAACAGGGCCTTGGGCGGTTTGGTCGGCGACGCGTGCTTGTGCTGCTGCATGTGGCCGATTCTAGCGTGCCGCGGGGCGATCGCGTGCCGTCGTGCCGTTGGGAGCAAACTTCCGGCAACGGCTGCCGTTATAATGCGCGACGGCAATTTGGAGTTGTAAGCAGGCAATGATGTACACAGTGCGACGACCGGGGTCGGCGAAAAATGACTGACAGCCGATACCGGGTGGTGCTGACCGGGCATCTGATGGCGGGATTCAGCCGCGAGGCCGTGATAGCGGCGCTCGCGCGCCTGTTCGAGACCTCGGCGGGCAGCCTGATGGGCGTGTTCGACGGCAATGACTTTCCCGTCGACGCGCTGCTGTCCGGCGAAGAAGCGGGCCGGTTGCACAAGCGTATCGAGCAGATCGGTGCCAAGGCGCGTATCGAGCAGGTCGTGGATACCGCGGGCGCCAGCGATCGCAGCCTGCACCTGCCGCGCCACGACGATGTTATCGATGCCGGCCTCATGACCTGTCCGGCCTGCGGCCATCGCCAGCTGGTCGCGCGCCGCTGTGACGAATGCGGGATCGTGTTCGCCGACTACAATCGCACCCGCGGCGCGGGCCGCGCCGCGTCACCCGCGCCGCGTCACGCCGAACCGGCCGCACCTGCGCGTTACAGCCCGCCCCGTTCGGCCCGTCGGTCGGCGAACATCCACGCCCCTGATGTTGCGGGTTGGCGCGATGCCTGGGTCGACGACGGCAACGAGCTGCCGACCGAGCAGTACCATTTGAACCTGTTCATGGGACAGGGTGCGGCCACGCTGAGTGCGGCCTGCCAGCGCATGATCCTGGGTCGCCGCACCCAGCTGATGTTGACCTGGTCTGCCGGCGCCACGATCAG
>JAGRHA010000183.1 GCA_020445205.1 Gammaproteobacteria bacterium | reverse complement strand
TTCACGCCAGTGACGGCACCGCCGTCGCTGGGTCTGCTCGTGAGCCAGACATCGGGACGCCTGACGCTGTGTTTCAACTTCATCCCCGAGCACTTCGACGCCGACTGGCTCGACCGCTTGCGGGCGGTACTGTTGACCGAATTGCTCGACGCAGGGGTGCCGGCATGAAGGCACTTGCGGCACTGCGCACGGCGGCACCGGACTCGATCTTGTTCGTCGACGACGGCCAGCCGTGCCGTGCCGACGAGTTCGCCGGCCGCGTGCATGGCCGCGCAACGGACTTGCGCGACGGGCATGGCGTCCGGCGCGGTGACGCCGTGGCCATCTGCCTGCCGCGTGGTCTGGCCGCCGCCGCTGCGATCTACGCGGTGCTCGCCTGTGGCGCGCGCTACGTGCCGCTCGACACCGGCAACAGCGGTGAGCGGCTGGCCTACATCGTCGGTGACGCAGGCTGCCGCTGTGTGCTCGGTGAGGGGCCGCGGCCGGCGTGGCTGAGCGACCCCGGCGTGGCATGGATCGATCGCAGCGAGCTTGCGGATACGCCGATCGGTCCCGCGCTTCTGCCGTCGCCCAGCGATGGCGATGCCGAAGCGATTGCGGCCGTGCTGTACACGTCCGGGTCCACGGGACGGCCCAAGGGCGTGGCGGTGTCGCACCGTGCCATCGATGCCTTTTGCGACTGGATGGCGCAGACGTTCAGCATCGGCCAGGCCGATCGCATCGCCAGTCTCGCCCCGTTTCATTTCGATCTCTCACTGTTCGACCTGTTCTGCGCGCCCGCCGTCGGGGCCACGGTCTGTTTCGTGCCCGAGGCGCTCACCATGTCGCCCGTGCGCCTGGGCGATTGGCTGCAGGCGAGCGCCATCACCACCTGGTACACGGTGCCGGCGATCCTCGGCTTCCTTGCGCTCAAGGGCGGACTCGAGGAGCGCCCGCTGCCCGCGCTGCGGCAGATCCTGTTCGCCGGCGAGATCTTTCCCACGCCACGTCTTGCACGCCTTGCGCAGGTCTTGCCAGGCGTGAAGCTGTACAACCTGTTCGGGCCGACCGAGACCAATGTCTGCCTGTACTGGCCGGTCGAGCGGGCCGTCGTCGACGCCGGTGAGGCGATACCGATCGGTGTCGCGGCGTGTGATGCCGAGCTGCGTATCGACGTCGCCAGCGGCGAGTTGCTGGTGCGCGGGCCGTGCCTGATGTCCGGTTACTGGCGCGGTGAGGCGCTCGAGCTGCCGCTCGATGCCGATGGCTGGTACCGTACGGGCGACAAGGTGTCGTGCGACGCGAACGGCGTCCACCGCTACCACGGGCGCCTCGATCGTATGATCAAGCGCTCCGGGTACCGTATCGAACCTGCGGAGATCGAACGTGTGATCAACGAGGTCGGCAACGTCGAGGCGTCGGTCGTGGTCGGCCTGCCCGATGCCGCGATGGGCAGCCGTATCGTCGCCGTGGTGGCGGGTGTCGGCGTCGAACGCAGCGCCGTCAAGGTCGCCCTCGACCGCGGCCTGCCCGCGTACATGCGGCCATCGGCCGTGCACCTGGTCGACCGCCTGCCGAAACTCGCCAACGGCAAGACCGATCTGGTCGCGATCGGACACCTGTTGGAGACGCCGCGTCGTGCCGGTTGAAGCCTACGTTCCACCCTCACTCGGTCCGTCCACGCTGACGACGACCGAGAGTGCGCGCCAGCGTCTGCGTCAGTGCGCGCAATCGGGCCTGCTGCGTATCGCGGTCGACAAGCGGTCCGGTGGCTTCGGTGACGGTTTCGCCGCGCTCGTCGATGCGCACGCGGCGCTCGGCCGGGACACCCGCGATCCAGGCCTGGTGCTCGCCATCAACGCGCATCTGTGGGGCGCCGTGTACCCGCTCACGACGTTCGGCAACGACGAACAGCGCGCGCGCTGGCTGCCGGGGCTGCTCGATGGCACGCGCATCGGCGGCCATGCGATCACCGAACCGGGCGCGGGTTCGGATGTGCAGGCGATGACCACAACGGCGAATCGAGACGGCGACGGCTTCCGGCTGAACGGGCACAAGCGTTACATCACCAACACGCCGATCGCCGATGTCATGATCGTCTATGCGCGCCTCGACGCGTCGCCGGGATTGGCGGGCTTCGTCGTCGAGCCTGGTGACGCCGGCGTGACATTCGCCGCCGAGCCCGTCGTCGCGGGCTGTCGTACGGCCACCATGGGCGATGTGATCCTCGACGACGTGCACCTCGATGCTTCGCGCCTGCTGGGCAGTGCAGGTGCGGGCGGGACGATGATCCAGTCGGCGCTGGAACGCGAGCGCGCCTACATCTTCGCCGGCATACTCGGGGTCATGCAGTGGCAGCTCGCGCATGTCGTTGCCTTCGCGCGTGAGCGCAGCGTCGGCAAAGGCCGGCTCGCCGACCTGCAGGCGATCGCACATCGCATGGCCGACATGAAGCTACGCCTCGACACAGTCGAACTCTGGGTCGCGCGCTGTGCTGCACTCAGCGATGCCGGGCAACGCCTGACGCTCGCCAGTGCACAGACCAAACTGCTGGCGAGCGAGGCGTTCCTGCAATCGAGTCTCGATGCCGTGCAGATCATGGGTGCGCGTGGGCTGGAGAGCGGGATGTCGACGCTGGTCGAAGACGCCATGGCCGGGCGCCTGTTCTCCGGCTCGTCGGAGATCCAGAAGAACATCATCGGTGCTGTAATGGGGATCGGTCTGGACACCCGAAAGGAGAGAGGGTGAAGCGATGAACGAGTTACGTGATCGTGTGTTGATCATCGGTGGCGGCCCGGCGGGCAGCACATCGGCAATGAATCTGATTGCCGAGGGCATGACGCCGATCATCGTCGAGTCGGTAGGCTTTCCGCGTTTTCACATTGGCGAATCGTTGACCACCGAGTGCGTGCATGCGCTGAACCGCCTGGGTCTCGAAGCGGCATTGCAAACGCTGCGCGCGCCGCAGAAGCAGGGGGTGCGGATCTTCTCCAAGCACCCGCAGAACAGCTTCTTCGTCGGTGCCGGCGACGCGTGGCAGGTGGAGCGTGCGCGCTTCGACCAGATGTTGCTGGAAACGGCTGTCGCACGCGGTGCGCAGCTTATCCACGGCAAGGTCGTCGCACTGCGTCGCGAAGATGGCGAGTGGCTGGCCGATATCGCGCTGCCCGACGAGCCGCAGCAGACGATCCACGCACACTTCGTGATCGACGCCAGTGGCCAGGACCGCTTCAGTGTGCGCCAGGGCATCCTGGGGCCGATCCGCGAAGGCGACTACGCACGCCAGATCGCGTTCTTCAGTCAGTTCGAGGGCGTGGAGCGACAGCCGAACGACCACTTCGACACCCTGATTCATCACCGTGGTGATTTCGAGTGGGTGTGGATGATCCCGTTATCGGAGCAGGTCACGAGCATCGGACTGGTGTTGCCGGTGGAGGCGTTCAAGACGCGCAAGCAGCCCGCTGAGCAATTTCTCGATACCGGCCTCGCGAACTTCTCTGTGCCGGTGGCGGAGCGCGTGGGCAATGCGCGCAGGGTCGGTCCCGTGCGTACGATGTCGAATTATTCTTATCGCATCGACGAATTCGCGCGCGATGGCCTGTTCTGTGTAGGCGACAGTCATGCCTTCATCGACCCGATCTTTTCGTTCGGCGTCGAATTCGCGGTCAAGGAGGCCGAGTACGTGCGGCGTGCCATCGTCGCCTGTCGTGACAGCGATCCCCGTGAGTGGCCGGCACATGCCGTGCAGTACATGCGGGTCACGACGGATGGGCAGCGCGTGGTCGAGGATATGCTCGCGTATTTCTGGAAGTATCCCTGGGGATTTGCCCACATGGCCCATGTGCGGCACAAGGACGAGTTCCTCGAGATCTTCGCCGGGCGTA
>JAGRHA010000182.1 GCA_020445205.1 Gammaproteobacteria bacterium | reverse complement strand
TGCGCAGGCGTTTGCCGCTCTCCGAGTCGACGTAGGCCAGCACGTAATGGGCATTGAAACGTTCGATCACGCGCGGATCGGTGAAGCTCTCGCGGTTGGTCCGCTCGCACGATGGACAACCATGGCGGCCGAAATACAGGAACACGCGGCGGTTCTCCGCCTTGGCCACGCGCAGGGCCTCGTCCATGGGCAGGAACATCCAGCCCTCGGGGGGATCGGCCAGCACGGGCATGGCCAGAAAAACGACCAGCACAGCGCAGAGCAGGCTCGACAGCGTACGGCCGCGGTTTCTCGCTTGCATCATCAACGGTTTCTCCAAGGCGTGACAGGCACGGGCATGAACAGTAAAGATAGCGCTCGTGTGCCTCACGCGCGAATCACGCCCACCTTGATGGCACGACGGCTGTGCACATCGCCGGCGCAACGCGGCACAGTCAACGGATGGCTGACATGGCGCGACGTCTGTACAACCACGGCCGAGCCACACACAACACAGCACGCAAGTTCAGAAGGCCGAACGGGCACGGCCAACGGCTGGAGCGATGGATCGGGCGTCAACAACCGCAGGACACCGCCCGCCCCTCCTGGCCTTGTGTACCGTCGGTGGCATACCCGTCGCGTTTCCACCAATCGATGCCGCCCATCAGCTCTTTCACCTTGAACCCGAGCCGCGCCATCTTGAGCGCACCCTTCGTCGACGCGTTGCAGCCGATGCCGTCACAGTAAGTGACGTACATCAGCGTACGGTCCAGATGCGACACGCTGTGTTCATCCATGGTGCGATGGGGGATATTCACGGCATGCGGGATATGTTCTCGCTCGTACGCTTCGCTGGATCGGGCATCGATGACCATCAGGCCCTCCGCATTCTGCAAAGCAACGAACAGGTCCCATGAATCTATCTCGTATCGAAGCTTGGCCTCATAGAAACCGATCTGGTCGTCCATCGATTGGATCCTCTTCACGCACGACTGGGCCGTCAATGACAGGCTGCCCGCATCGCGACCCGGCACACCCGGCAACCTGCCGCCACACCTTAACCTTTCCGCTTGCTTGAGCGCACCTGCGCCGTATCGTCCGTCGCGCAGTCAACCATCGCGTCATGGTCACCGTTCGCAACGCACGTTGCGCGAACGACAGGCCATGGGTGGACGCAGTGCATCGTCGGGGCTGCGACGTGATCACCGCCTGGCCACCCTCCGCAGCGCCGCTTCACACGCTGGCGAGCCGGCACGACGGCCGGACCATGTCCTGGCCACCTCTGCCGTGTAACACATCGTCAAGAAAATGCGTGCCGTGCAGATCGGCGTCACAGCCCGCGTCAACCCGCATGGCGCAAGGCCTAGCGCGCGATCGGCGAGCACTCGGGATGGCACAGAATCGTGCCGCCGTTGCGGAAATGAGCGCAACGGCGGCCGATCGTGCGGCTTCAGCCGTCGGTGCCGCGGCAGGCGTGCACGATGCACGCCATGCCGCAGCGCACGTCACGCGATGTCGAAGCGGTCGGCGTCCATCACCTTGGTCCATGCGGCGACGAAATCGCTCACGAACTTCTCCTGGTTGTCGTCCTGCGCGTACACCTCGGCGTACGAGCGCAGGATCGAGTTGGAGCCGAACACGAGGTCGACGCGCGTCGCAGTCCACTTCGTCTTGCCCGTGCTGCGATCACGGATCTCGTACAGGTTGTCGCCCACGGGCAACCAGCTGTTGCGCATGTCGGTGAGGTTGACGAAGAAATCGTTCGTCAAGGCACCTTCACGGTCGGTGAACACACCGTGTTTCGTGCCGCCATGGTTGGTACCCAGCACGCGCATACCGCCGACCAGTACCGTCATCTCGGGTGCCGTGAGCCCAAGCAGTTGCGTACGGTCGAGCAGGAGCTCCTCGGCATTCACCGCGTAGTCCTTCTTCAGCCAGTTGCGGTAACCGTCGTGGACCGGCTCGAGGGGCTCGAACGACTCACTGTCCGTCATCTCGTCGGTCGCGTCACCACGGCCCGGTGCAAACGGCACGCGGATGTCGAAGCCCGCGGCACGCGCCGCCTGTTCGACGCCGACATTGCCCGCCAGAACGATCACGTCGGCGACGCTGGCGCCGCTCTCGGCCGCGATGCCTTCGAGCACACCCAGCACCCTGGCGAGACACTCGGGTTCGTTACCGGCCCAGTCCTTCTGCGGCGCCAGACGGATGCGTGCGCCGTTGGCGCCACCGCGCATATCCGAGCCGCGGAAGGTGCGCGCGCTGTCCCACGCCGTGCTGACCATGTCACCGATACTCAGACCACTCGCAGCGATCTTCGCCTTGACGGCGTCGATATCGTACGCGGTGCTGCCGGCGGGCACGGGGTCCTGCCAGATCAGGTCTTCCTGCGGCACGTCCGGACCGATGTAGCGCGCTTTCGGACCCATGTCGCGATGCGTGAGCTTGAACCACGCACGCGCAAATGCATCGGAGAACGCCGCGGGATCTTTGTGGAAGCGTTCCGAGATCTCGCGGTACACGGGATCCACCTTCATCGCCATGTCGGCATCGGTCATGATGGGGTTGTGGTGCTGCGACGGGTCTTCGGCATCGACGGGTTTGTCCGCCTCGGCGATGTCCACGGGCTCCCACTGCCACGCACCCGCGGGGCTCTTGCGCGATTCCCACTCGTGCTTGAGCAGCATGTCGAAGTAGCCGTTGTCCCACTGTGTCGGATGCGAGGTCCAGGCACCTTCGAGGCCACTGGTCACGGCATCGCGACCGATGCCGCGACGCGTCTTGTTCATCCAGCCGAAGCCCTGGTCCTCGACGCTGCCCGCTTCCGGCTCGGGGCCGAGCAGCGCGGCGTCGCCGTTGCCGTGACACTTGCCGACGGTGTGACCGCCCGCAGTCAGGGCTACGGTCTCTTCGTCGTTCATCGCCATGCGCGCGAAGGTCTCGCGCACATCGCGCGCGGTCTTCAGCGGATCGGGCTGGCCGTCGACACCCTCGGGGTTGACGTAAATGAGCCCCATCATCACGGCCGCAAGCGGGTTCTCGAGATCGCGTTCACCGGAGTAGCGGCTGTTCGGTTTGTCGCTCGTGGCCAGCCACTCCTTCTCGGAACCCCAGTAGACATCCTTTTCCGGATGCCAGATGTCCTCACGGCCGAAGGCGAAGCCGAAGGTCTTGAGTCCCATCGACTCGTAGGCGACGGTTCCCGCAAGCACGATGAGGTCGGCCCAGCTCAGCTTGTTGCCGTACTTCTTCTTGATCGGCCACAGCAGGCGCCGCGCCTTGTCGAGGTTGGCGTTGTCGGGCCACGAGTTGAGCGGTGCGAAGCGCTGGTTGCCGGTGCCTGCGCCGCCGCGACCATCGGCGATGCGGTACGAGCCCGCCGCGTGCCACGCCATGCGGATCATGAGACCGCCGTAATGTCCCCAGTCGGCAGGCCACCAGTCCTGGCTGTCGGTCATGAGCGCGTGCAGGTCTTTCTTGAGCGCGTCCACGTCGAGCGACTTGACCGCTTCGCGGTAGTCGAAGCCGGCCCCCATGGGGTCAGTCTTGCGGTCGTGCTGGTGCAGGATGTCGAGGTTGAGGGTCTTTGGCCACCACGCGGTGACGGACGTATCGGTCGTCGTCGTGGCGCCGTGCATCACCGGGCATTTCAGCTCAGACATGGTTCACTCTCCTGTCGTCGAAGGCTACGTTCTGTTGGTCGGTACGCAAAGCTAAGTCGCATCGCACCACACGATCCAATTGATTGATGTGAAACACTCGATAGCTTTTGACGATGAACGGACGGACAGGCATCGCGCGCCCGCCCCATCGCGCACGAGAGCGCGCATGACGTGACGCTGCGGGTTGATGGAATCCACGTTTCGCACGTGGACAAGTGCCGCGCGTGTAGCGGTGGGTGCGCGATAGGCGGAACTCGGCGCGGGGCATCACGAAAGGCGGTACGGATGGGCCGCCAACGTCCCGCCTGCGCGCCTAGTGCGACATGGCGACAGGCACGGCGGCGAGGCCCGGCGACCGCAACCAGCAAGGAAAGGCGTCGCGGCGGTGGGTCGGCCGGCCGCCGCTGCCGGGCAACATCCAACGGACCACGTCGACGGAGGCGGCGACACGAGGTGCACGGTGGCAACATGCCCCTGGTCGACGAGTGGTCGCGCTGGCGAGCGTGTCCGCAGCAGGCCGCGTTTCGCCGCCACGTCACGTGCCACGCAATCGTCGTCGACGGGCGCACCAGGTCAGGGCCGACCGTTGTCGCGCTGCGGCTCGCTAAGGCTGCGGTGGCGACAGGCACCTGCCTGTCGTCCGCATGTCGCCGATGACGCGCATGCGCTGTTCGACGACCTGCGGAAACTGCAGACCCGCGCACGTCCAACAGCGCGTCACGAGACGCTGCGAGCGAGTCTGGCTGACGGCGTAGTACGCCTCGGCCGCGTCACACAACGCCAACCCCTCGGCGGCCCGGCCGAGGAAGTACCAGCGCAGGTCGTCGCCATAGCCGTCATCGAGCACGACGCGCGCCAGTGTCTCCCACTGCGCATCGTCGTGCAGTTGTCTTGCCAGCATCAGGTGAGCTCCGGCCGCTTCTGCCTGTGTGAATGCGTGTGCCCAGGCCGGCGTCGCCAACGTCGCTTGGCCGCGGGCGAAGTCCAATAGCTGTTTGGGGATGCTGTTCCCGTCCCCCAGATCGATACGCTCGCTGCGCACGCGTGCAATCAACGCATGCGCACCTTCGATCCAGCGACCGACGATACCCGCTGCACCCGGCCACACCAGAAATGCACGGTTTTGCCCGGCGCTCGCGATCTGCACGGCGTCGCCCACCCTACCCGTCAGGGTCGAAACTTTCGTTTCACCGACCTCGACGGGCGTGGACCAGCCGTTCGGCGTGTACAGCAGGTATAGCACCTTGTCGCCATCGACGGCCATGAGGTGAAAGGCATCGCCACCGGCTGGCGCCAGCCGCGGTTCCGAGAAGTGCGCCAATGGTAGCCGCAGCGGCGGGCTCCAGGTGCCGGAGGCACGCAGGAACGCCGCCCCGTACGCACGCACGAGCAGCAGGGTGCCGCCTTCCGGGGCCACCGCGAACGCCGTCTGGGCGAGGTCCACGAGGCCCGTCTGTAACAGCACCAGCCGCTCGCCGTTGAGCGGGTACAACGTGATGGCATGACTCGGACCGTGTGCCGCCAATGGTGCAGCTACCGGCGCCGACGAGGGCCGCAATTGCACATAGCGCGGCTGCTCCTCGCTCACGACGAGGGTGCGCGAGGCGCCGTAAACGACATGCAGCACGCCGGATGCGTCGGCCGCGGACATGACGTGGCGCACGTCGCGATTGTCTTGCGGGTCGAGCAGGTACCAGATCGGTCGCGGCGCGTCGTCGACCACCAGGACAAATTTTTCCGAGGCACTGAACCAGGGGAAGACGACGGCCGCGTAGGCGCCTCCCACCACGAACCAGTCCCAGCGACCGCGCACATCGAACACGCTGCCATCGACCACGAAGGCCCAGACGAGGCCATCCGGGTACGGCAGCAAACGTGCTTGCCGCACCGCGATATCCGGGCCCTGCCAGGGCGTGCCGGCACCGCTCGTCCAGCCGGTGTCGTCGCGTACGAAGTGGTCGTCACCGAGCAACAGGTGCAGGCGACCCGAACGGTCGAACGCGGCGCTGAGCGACGCCGGCGAACGCCCCGCCACCACGCGTTCGCGCCGGACGTCACCTGCCGGCGATACGACGACGTGGTGCACCTCGCGCGTATCCGCGGCGGCGATCAACACATGCGCGGATCCACCGCTGTCCAACAAGGTGGCGACACGGTCGTGCGATGTCCTGAGCGGCAGCAGCGTCAGCGCTGCGCCGAGTTCGACGGCCGGCGGCGGTCCGCTGGGAGGGGTGGCGCGCGGTTCGCGGGCACAGCCGCCTACACACGACACCAGGGCAAGAACGACGGCGGCGGCAGGAACCCAGCAGTTGAGCACCTTGAACATGACCACGCACCTTCAGGGAGGCGATACCAATCTACCGAATCCGCCACCGCGATGGCCACGTCCTTCTCGCAAAGCCTTGCGCGGCGTCATAACGACGTGCGGTCACGATGCAACGGGAGGCTCTTGGCAGGGAGGCGGGGCCGCCGTGGGCCACGGCGCATCCCACTGCGTCTAGAGCGTCGGGACTGTCGCACCGTTCCGCATGTGCGCAGCCATCGCATCGCTTACCCGTTGGTGCGTCGCCCCCGGCAATGCCGACCGACAGGCATGATGCAGGCTTCCGCCGTCGCTGATTCAACGCTTGGCCGTGTGCATCAGCGCGACATTCAGTGTTGCGCCTGGCGGCGATTCGCATGCACCCGATGGAAAGCAGATTCGACGACAGACAACGCGACGGCCGCTGCATCAAAGTGGGTAGCGGCACAACGCGCGGGAGCCCCGATAGCAGACCACTATCGACGTCGCGCTTGCGTCGGCGTCAACGGTAGAACAGGTCGCGGAACATGCCCTCGGCCCACGCCAGGCTGGCCTGCCCGCCTTGCAGGTCCCAGTCCTCGATCATGTGCGTGCGATCGAAGTCGAACAGCTTGGTCTGCTTGTTGTACGTGTAATAGGTGATGATGCTCATCGCCTGCAGCGGATCGATCTCGACGGACGAGAAACACATGGTCTGCGGGCTGCGCCACGCGACCTCCTTGCCCAGTGCGTGACCGGCGATGACCTCGGCGACGTAGCGTCCCTCGGAATGCGCGGTATGTCCGCCCTTGGAGAACGGCTGGCCACGCGAGTCTCCCGTGACATAGACGTGTTCGTCACCGACCACGTGGTAACGGAACGGGTCGGTGTTGGCGGCCTGTTGCGGACTCTTCGGGTTGGCGATGCCGGTCTCTTCGATCAGGCGCGAGGCCCTGATCGGCGGATAGATGATCGCATCGTCGAATGCATACTCGTCGAACGCCGTCGACAGCGTCTTGCTGTCGAGATTCACACCCGATATCTCCGAGCTCGGCAGGTACTCGATGTAGTCCTTGTACAGCTCGTCGAACGCCCGGTGGAAGCCGTTCTTCTTGATCTTGATGCCGGTGTTCATGTCGAGCAACAGCACCTTGCCGCGCACACGACGCTTCTTGAACACGGCCGCGATCATGCACGCGCGTTCATAGGGTGCAGCCGTGCAGCGGTAATCCCCGTTCGGCACGTTGAGCAGGAAGGTGCCGCCTTTGAAAGATTGGATCTTGTGTTTGATGGTCAACAGTTCGGAGGCCGTGACGAAACCGCCGGGGTAATGCTGGAACAGCAGTTCCTGCTGTTCGGGATCGTCGACCCCGATGCGCGCATAGTCGTAATCGATGCCGGGGGCCAGCACGAGGTAGTCGTAGGCGATGTAACCGACGTCCGTATAGACCTTGCGTGCATCACGATCACAGCCGAGCACCGTGGCCTCGAGGAAATGGTAGCCATGGTTGTCGGCGGCATCGAAGAAACTGTGACTCAGAAAGTCGAGGTGGATCTGGTCCGCGAGCCAGGAGTTGCTGAGCGGAAACGAGACGAACGACGGGTGCTTGTCGATAAGCAACACATCGAACGCCGGGTTGTGCCGCTTGAGGTATTTGGCCACGGTCAGACCCGACCAGCCACCGCCGACCACGACCACGCGCGCACCCTTGGCGCGCGGCAACGATGCCTCGCGCAGCAGCTTGGCGAACGCCGGCGGCATGCCACCATCCTGCGACGAATCCTGCAGCGCAGACGTCGCCTTCGCGCCACTTGCCGCCCCCGCGAGACCCAGCCCACTGAACTGCAGGAAGCGTCGCCGGGTGAAGTGGTTTTCTTCCGTCATGCGATCACCTCAGTGGAAGTCGGGGTTGCGCCAATCCGGACTCGGCGCCTGATCCTTCGCGGGCACGGGCAGGTACGAGATGTAGTTGAGCACCCGCTCCAGATCCTCATCGGAAAGCGCCTTGAGCAATGTGGCCATCGCCGGATCCACGGTGCGCAGACCTTCGCGCACGCGGATCGCCTGGCGTTTCATGTAACTGAAATGCTGTCCCTGCAGACGCGGATAATAGGCCGCGTTGTTGCCTTCACCCGTGGCACCGTGACACGCGCTGCAATTGGCTTCGTACAGGCGTTTGCCGTCCTCGTACGCGGGACTGCCCTCGGCCCAGGGACCGCGCGAGTGGTGTGGTGCCATCGGCAGCGTCGCGATGTAGGCCACCACATCGACCAGGTTCTGGTAACCGCCGATCGTGCGCTCCTGCACGAACGGCCACATGGTCGGGTTGTCGCGGCGGCCACTGCGGATATCGAGCAGCTGCTGCATCAGCACATTGATGTGTTGGCCCGCGAGCTGCGGGTAATTGCCCTCGGTATCACCCCAGGCCTCGGGCAGATGACAGCGCGCGCAGATCTCGAACAGGTAACGGCCATTCGTCGGATCGGGCTCGAACGCGAGGACGACCTTGACCGGTTCCGTGCCGTGAGCGACACACGCGAACAACGTCAGCATCAGGCCACACAGGGCGTTGAAGCGGCGGGGCAGTTTCAGTGTCATGTCGCTATAGTGCCAAAGAGAACAAAGAAAAGGGGTCAGCTTAGACTCCAGTTACAAGTGCAACACGCAACGACGGTCCGGCGCAAATGGACGGCTACCGACACCTAAGCCCGGAAGAACGGGCAGTCATCATGCTCGAGCGGCAACGAGGCGTGAGCCTGCGGCAGACCGCCGAGTGTCTGGACACCGCACACTCCTCCTCCGCCCGCCTGGATCACGGCCGAACTCTGTTGGCTGGTTAACGAGTGCGGCCCCGTTTTCCGACGCCTTCTTGCGCCCCATCTTCCTTCCCCCCAGATATAGCGAGGCCGGGTTACGGACCCGGCCTCGTGCACGATCAGCGACTCTGTTTTCGGCTGCAGCCGAAGTCGTCTACTTTGGCCCTGGGCCTCGTGCCGGGGCACAGATCGTCGACGTCTGGGACGCCATCGGCGTCGCTGTCTGTGAGTCGAGCCAGCTCATCTTTCAGCTGTT
>JAGRHA010000181.1 GCA_020445205.1 Gammaproteobacteria bacterium | reverse complement strand
TCGTCGTACGGCAGCGTCACGCGCGGATCCTCGTGGATGCGCTTGACCTCGTTGAGGAACTTGAACTCGACCTCGCATTTCTCGACCGCGCCCGTGACCGCAGCAGCACTCACGTAGTCGGGCGTGCAGGCCAGCGGAATGTGGCCCTCGCCGGCGAACAGAACGGACGTGGGGTCGAGCCCAATCCAGCCGGCACCGGGAACGAACACCTCGGCCCAGGCGTGCAGATCGGTGAAGTCGGCAGTCGGTCCCGAGGGCCCGTCGAGCGACTCCTGGTCGGACGTCAGCTGCACCAGATAACCCGACACGAAGCGCGCGGCCAGGCCGAGATGGCGCATGATCTGCACCAGCAGCCAGGCGCTGTCGCGACACGAGCCCTTGGCGAGATCCAGGGTCTCTTCACAGGTCTGCACACCCGGCTCCATGCGGATCACATAGCCGATCTCTTGCTGCAGGCGCTGATTGAGCTCGACAAGGAATGTCACGATGTGCGTCGGCTCACGCGACACGCCCTGCATCCATTCGGTGAGCCGGGGCCCCGATTCGGTGCATTCAAAATAGGGCTTGAGTTCCTTGCGCAGCTGTTTCGGGTACTCGAAAGGGAAGTTTTCGGCGTATTCCTCGACGAAGAAGTCGAACGGGTTGATGGTGACCATCTCGATCACCAGGCCGACATCCACGACGAGCTTGCGGGCCTTCTCCGGGAACACGTAACGGGCGATGAAATTGCCGAACGGATCCTGCTGCCAGTTCAGAAAATGCTCGCTGGGCTCGACCTTTAGCGAATACTCGTGAATCGGTGTGCGCACATGTGGCGCAGGCCGCAGACGGATCAGATGCGGCGCCAGTGCGACACTGCGGTCGAACAGGTATTCGGTCTTGTGGCGGATCGCGACACGGATTGACATGCATTCACCTTGGCCACACAGCGGCCGCAATTGGGAGAGCCGATTACAGGTTAGCAGAGCCATTTGCAGAGCAAGCGATATGCCAGTTGCGAGGGGCTTTCGCCGCGGCCTCTTTTGGCATCATACTAGTGGCCCCCAGATTGTTGCGGATCCGGAATCTCGATGACCTACTGTGTCGGACTCAGCCTCGATGACGGCCTCGTGTTCGCGTCGGACTCGCGCACCAACGCGGGCGTCGATTACGTCACGACGTACAGCAAGATGCATGTGTTCTCGCCCGCACCGGACCGTCTGTTCGTCATCCTGTCGGCGGGCAACCTCGCCACCACGCAGGAAGTGATTAACCACATCCAGCGGGATCTCGACTACCCCGCCGGTGGTCCCAATCTGGCGAATGTCCGCTACCTGTTCGAAGCCGCCGAGTATGTCGGTGGCGTGAGCCTGTCGGTGCAGAAAGAGCACGGCCAGGCGCTGGCGCAATCGGGCGTAAGCGGCGAGACCACGCTGCTGATCGGTGGACAGATCGCCGGCCAGCCGCACGGCCTGATGATGATCTACCCGCAGGGCAACTACATCACCTCATCGCCCGAGACGCCCTACCTGCAGATCGGCGAGAGCAAGTACGGCAAGCCGGCACTCGACCGCATCGTGCACCCGGGCCTGTCACTGAACCAGGGCGCCCGTCTGGCGCTCGTATCACTCGATGCGACGACGCGCTCGAACATCACGGTTGGTCCCCCGTTCGAGCTGGCGACGTACGTCAAGGACAGCTTCACGGTCGGCTGCCGCTGCCGCTACGACGCCGACGACAGCTACCTCATTAGCGTACGCGAAGCGTGGAATGGGGGCATCCAGGAGGCGTTCCTCAGCCTGCCGAAATTCCCCTGGGAACTGCCGCAGACCGACAAGGCGCACGCACAAAGCTGCTGAACGCTGCCGTGCCCAGCGGCGCGGCGCTGCCGAACCGCCTGTCCGTGCGGTAGAATGGAAATTTGCGCCACGTTGAACGGGCCCGGTCATGAGCCAAGCCGCCGAAAACCTGTCGATTGCCGATATCGCCGCCTACATGGCAGACGTGGGGCGTCGTGCGCGCGCCGCGTCGCGCGCACTCGCCGCGGCCGACACCCAAGCCAAGAACCATGCGCTGCATGCGATCGCCGACGACCTGCAAGCGAATCGAGCGACGCTGATCGCTGAGAACCGCAAGGATCTCGACGCCGGCGCCGCCAAGGGGCTCGACAGCGCCCTGCTCGACCGGCTCGAACTCAACGATGCACGCATCGACAGCATGATCGAGGGCCTGCGTCAGGTCGCGACCCTGCCCGACCCGATCGGCGAGATCTTCGACATGAAGTACCGGCCGTCCGGCATCCAG
>JAGRHA010000180.1 GCA_020445205.1 Gammaproteobacteria bacterium | reverse complement strand
GATTCGCACGTTGGCGCACGGATTCCCTACCTGGTGGTGCCGATAGGATCCAGTCACAACCCAACGCCATCGCGAGGCTCAGACATCGGCATACTGCACGCGTGCGCCGATCCAACGCTGGATGAGTAGCGCGACGCGCCGCGGATGTTCGCGCAGCAACTCGTCGGCGAGCACCTGCACATCGGCGACCATGTCCTGGTCGCGTAGCAAATCGGCGATGCGGAACTGCATCTCGCCCGTCTGACGCGTCCCCAGCACCTCGCCCGGTCCGCGGATCTCGAGATCCCGGCGTGCGATCTCGAAGCCATCGTTGGTCTCGCGCATCACACGCAGTCGCTCTTGTGCCACGCCCCCCAGCGGCGGGTGGTACATCAGCACGCAATGACTCTGCTGCGCGCCGCGGCCGACACGACCGCGCAGTTGATGCAGCTGCGACAGGCCCAGGCGCTCGGCGTTCTCGATGACCATAAGGCTGGCGTTCGGCACGTCGACACCGACCTCGATGACCGTCGTCGCGACCAGCAGGTCGATCTCACCCGCTTTGAACGCTCGCATCGTGGCCTCCTTGTCCGCGGCCTTCATGCGCCCGTGCACGAGGCCGATGCGCAATCCTTCCAGGGCCTCGGTCAAAGCCGCCGCGGTGTCTTCGGCGGCCTGCGCCTGCAACGCCTCCGACTCCTCGATCAATGTACACACCCAATAGGCCTGGCGGCCTTCGCGACAGGCCATCGCCACGCGCTCGACGACCTGGTCACGACGCGCATCGGCGATGACGACCGTCGACACCGGTGTCCGCCCCGGCGGCAGCTCGTCAATCACCGACAAGTCGAGGTCGGCGTACGCGGTCATCGCCAGCGTGCGCGGGATCGGCGTGGCGGTCATCACGAGCTGATGCGGCACCTGTCCGGCAACGCCTTTCTCGCGCAGCGCGAGACGCTGGTGCACGCCGAACCGGTGCTGCTCGTCGACGATGACCAGACCGAGACGCTGGAAAGCGACATCGTCCTGGAACAGCGCGTGTGTACCGACGACGAGCGGCAGGCTGCCGTCGGCGAGGCAATCGAGCACTGCCTGACGGCGCTTACCCTTGTAGCGACCGCTGAGCCAGCCGACCTCGATGTCCAATGGCTGCAGCCAGTCGCTGAAGTTGCGCAGGTGCTGTTCGGCCAGCAATTCGGTGGGCGCCATGATCGCTGCCTGGTGGCCCGACCCGACACAACGCAGGGCCGCCAGCGCGGCCACCACGGTCTTGCCGGAGCCGACATCGCCCTGCACCAGGCGCAGCGCCGGATGCGCTTGCGCGAGGTCGTCGTCGATCTGCTGCAGTACGCGCTGCTGCGCGCGCGTGAGCGCGAACGGTAAACGATCGAGCAATGCCTGTTGCAGGCTGTCACCGCCGGCGAGCACGGGGGCACCACGTTGACGTTGACGCTGGCGCAGCACGCGCAGACTGAGCTGATGTGCCAACAGTTCTTCGAAGGCCAGTCGTCGCTGTGCCGGATGGCCACTGTCCGACAGCAGGCGCAGCGACTGATCCGGCGGCGGCCGATGCAACAAGCGTACGGCCGCGGCCAGTTCCGGCATCGCACGCGCCTGTAGCACGGCTGCCGGCAGCAACTCGTCCAACCCGCCGCGACCGAGCAACGCGAGCGCACGTTCGCTGAGGTCGCGCCACGTGAGCTGGTGCATGCCCTCCGTGGTCGGATAGATCGGCGTCAAGGCCTGTTCCACCTCGGCCGGTTCGTCCTCGGCCACACGCTGCACCTCGGGGTGCACGAGCTCGTAGGTCTGCGGCCCGTTGCGTACCTCGCCGAAACAACGCAGCCAGCTACCCCGCGCCATGTTCGACTGTTGTGCGCCGCTGAAGTGGAAGAAGCGCAGCGTGATGCTGCCGGTACCGTCGGCAAGACGCGCCAGCAGCGATCGCCGGCGACCGTAGCGGATGTCTGCGAGCTCGACCTGGCCCTGGATCACCGCCTGGTCACCCGGACGCAAACTGCCGATCGGCACGATGCGCGTGCGGTCCTGGTAGCGCACCGGGAGGTGAAAAAGCAGGTCCTGAACACTATGGATTCCGAGGCGCTGAAGCCGTTCGGCGTTCTTCGGACCGACCCCCTTGAGGGCGGTCACCGGCGTCTCGGCAAGCGTGGGGGCTTTTGCAGGCACGCGCGCAGGATACGGAAGGCCTGCCGGGGCAACAAGCCGCCGCGGCACACTGCGACGACCAAACCGACTCAAGGCGGCACGGCCAGCTACCGATAACCTCACTGCAGCATCGCGCGATGCACCCGATCGTGACGAAACAACAATAAGGACCCGCGCACATGTTCGGCATCGGTGCCCACGACGACCAAACGCTGATCGCCCGCCCGCAACGTGAGGACATCGCGCTGCTGGCGCCCCACGAAGACGCCTCTCTGGACACGCTCGACATCCTCGCCCGCACGTCCGAGATCCTCGCACAGGAACCCGGCAAACTGCCGCCACGATGGTTCGAAGGCCACCGCCTGTTTCTGCATTCCGGCCAGCTCGAATTGCGCATGGCCAACGAGCGCCGGGTGTTCCTTTCCAGCGTCTCGCCGCCTGCCCGTTTCCCGTTGCCGCCGCCGCATCTCGCGCAGATCCGCAGCGTCGGTCACACGACATTCGTGCGCGTGCCGCTGGCCCAGGATCGGCCACGCGCAACGTGTATCGCGGCCGATTCCGCTGCCGATCCGCTGACCGCGTCGTTGTCGCGCATCCTGTTCAAACGGCTCGACGCCGGCGATATCCCGCTGCCGAGCATGCCCGACCTCGCGGTCAAGCTGAACGGCGCCCTGCGCGAGTCCGACAGCGCGCGTGACGCGCACGACATCGCCAAGCTGATCCAGCTCGACCCCGCGCTCGCGACCAAGGTCATCCACGTGGTCAACAGTGCCGCGTTCGGCTTCGTGCGCAAGGCGGGCTCCGTGCAACAAGCGGTGACACGACTGGGCCGTGACCGCATCCGCAACGTCGCCGTCGGTTTCCTCATGCGCAATGCGTTCAATACGCGTTCGACTGTCTTGCGCAAGCACGCCAATGCCTTGTGGTTGCGCAGCTGCCACGTGGCCGCCATCTGTTTCACGCTCGCGCGCCAACTGTCGATGCTGGACCCCGAACGCGCGATGCTGGCGGGGCTGATCCACCAGATCGGCATCCTGCCGGTGCTCGGACTCGCACAAAGCAACCCCGACCTGTTCGCGACGCCCGGTGTCCTCAACCGCGCCAAACTCGCTTTCGCCCGGCCGCTGGGCCGATTCGTCATCGAACGTTGGGCGCTCGGCGAGGACATGCTGGACGTGGTCGAGAACGCCGGGAACTGGCAGCGTATCGGCCATGCCGTGCCGGATTACGCCGACATCGTGATCCTCGCCCAGCTACACGCCGACCTCGGCCGCGCCAATGCCAGCCAGGCGCCGCGCTTCGACCAGGTTCCGGCGTTCCGCAAGCTGGAGTTCGGCAAACTCACACCGCGCAAGTCCGTCGAGGCGCTCGGCCAGGCGGACCAGGAGATACAGGAGCTGCGGCGCATTCTCGCCAGCACCACGCGCTGACGGCACTTTTCTGTGTTCCACGGTCGCCCGCGCAGCGGAACGTATCGGGTGGCGGGTCGCGACAACCCTGCCACGACTGTTATCGTTGGGCGTGAACAGCGACAAGGGAGCGACCCGTGGCGATACAGTCTCTGCAACGATTCGGCCTGTGCATCGCGCTGCTGACCTCACCGGCATTCGCGGTCGACAAATCGGCCGTCAAGGAAAAATGGCACACCCCGTTCGACCTCTACCTGAGTGCGCGCGAGGCCTACGACATGAAGACCCAGCATCCCGACACGGTGCTGTTTCTCGACGTGCGCACGATCCAGGAGGTGCACTATGTCGGCATCGCCGACCAGGTCGACGCCAACATCCCCTACCGCCTCGACGGTGAGACCTGGCGCAGCAAGTCCGACGGCGTACACGGATCTTTCAGCCGCCCGTTGAACACGGACTTCGAAACCGCGGTCGGTAACGCGCTGCGCGCACGCGGGCTCGACAAGCACAGCCCGGTGATCATCATGTGCACCTCGGGCAGCCGCGCACCGCATGCGGCAGCCGCGCTACACGACGCCGGCTTCACGCGCGTCTACACACAGGTGGAGGGTTTCGAGGGCGTCAAAGCGACGTCCGGACCCGATGAAGGCAAGCGCGTGGTGGCCGGCTGGAAACACGAAGGCCTGCCGTGGAGCTACGATCTGGTCGCCGCGAAGATGTACTTCAACTTTGCCCCCGCCGCGGCAAAGCCGGAGGCGCCGTGATCCACCAGCAGACCGTCCGCCAGGCGACACGCGGGCGCGGCACCTATGACATCACGGACGCGGTGCAGCGCGTGGTGCAGCAAGCAGGCATCTCACAGGGCCTGTGCCATGTGTTCGTGCAACACACGAGTGCCTCATTGATCATCTGCGAAAACGCCGATCCGACGGTCCGCAGCGATCTCGAACGCTTCATGGCGCGCCTGGCGCCCGACGGCGACCCGATCTACGACCATACGCTGGAAGGCCCGGACGACATGCCGGCGCACGTGCGCGCCATTCTCACCAAGATGGATCTCGTGATACCCGTCAGCGACGGTCGCTGCGCACTGGGTACCTGGCAGGGGATCTATCTGTACGAACACCGCCACGGCGGCCAGCAGCGCCGGGTCGTGGTCACGGTGCAGAGCTGACCGGGTCGGAAACCCGGTCAGCGGGCGGGGATCACTTCTTGATCTTCGCTATCGCCTTGGTAAAGCCCTTCAGCGACAGCGGCAGCCCGACAACCTGCTTGTTCGGTGCCGCGATGCGGATCGACGCCATTTCGGCCTTCTTCATCGCTTCGATCAAAGCGGATGGCATGCCCGTGGCCACCGTGGTGCAGCCCTCGGCCGCGCACAGGAAGAACGGCAGCTTGAGCGGTTCAACGCCCTCGACACCGTCGAGGACCAGGGCTGCGCCCGGGGGCAACAGCGTACCGAGCGGTACGGTCACGACGAGCAACGGATCTTTCTGCTCCGGACGGTAGGCGACACGCGCGCCGAGCACGAGCTGCTGGGTGTCCTTCTTGGTCACATTCTGGAACACATAGCAGAAGTCGCCCTCGCCGTTGGGGGCCTTCTCGCACTGGTATCCCCAGTCGCCGAACGTCTCGATCTTTGGCTCTTCGGCAGCCGCCATCTGGCTCAGCAGCACGCCGGAAAACAACACCAGGGAGGCGGCAATAAACTTACGCATCATGCAGTCCGTAGGTTGGAAATGTGCCGGCAGTCTAACGGAAAAAGCATTCACAAGATGGATCTTCCGCGCATTCCGCGCGTTTTCACATAGCCGCGGGATCGTCTCCCGGCCCCGGCTGTCGATAGCCAAACACTATCTATCGATTTAAAACAAACAATTTCTCCAATCGATGCCCAATCGCGATACTGCACCCATCGAATCCAACCTCTGATGTAACAGGAGCAAACAATGAATCTTCAGAACCGTGAAGGCCAGGCCATCCCTAATGTCGTTTTCCGCACCCGCCGCGATCACGAGTGGGTGGATGTGAGCAGCGACGAGGTGTTCAAGGGCAAGACCGTGGTGGTGTTCGCACTGCCGGGCGCCTTCACCCCGACCTGCTCGTCGACCCACGTGCCGCGTTACAACCAGCTCGCCGCGGAACTCAAGCGCAACGGCGTCGACGAGATCATCTGCGTATCGGTCAACGACGCGTTCGTGATGAACGAATGGCGCGCCGAACAGAAGGCATGGAACATCACCTTCCTGCCGGACGGCAACGGCGATTTCAGCCGCGGCATGGGCATGCTGGTGCCCAAACAGGACCTCGGTTTCGGTGAGCGTTCGTGGCGTTATTCGATGCTGGTCAAGGACGGCATCGTGGAGAAGATGTTCATCGAGCCGGATGTCCCGGGCGACCCGTTCGAAGTATCGGATGCCGACACCATGCTGGCCTACATCGCACCCAATGCGAACAAGCCGCTCGACGTGACCGTGTTCACGCGTGAGGGCTGCCCGTTCTGCGTGCGTGCCAAAGGCATGCTGCGTGACGCCGGGATTCAATACGACGAGCTCGTGCTGAATCGCGACTACAGCGAAGTGACGCTGCGCGCGGTCGCCGGGGCCTCGATGGTGCCGCAGGTGTTCATCAACGGTGAGCACATCGGCGGTTCGGACAAGCTCGAGGAATACCTCGGGCAGCGCGACAAAGCCGCCGCCTGATCCACGCACCCGCTGAAACAAACCGGCTTGCGGGAGGGTCACCTCCCGCAATGCCGCCGGGTGCATGCCCGGCACGAATCTGGAGCAAGACGATGAACACGCATTTCGACCTGATCGCCATCGGTGGCGGCAGTGGTGGCCTGGCCGTGGCCGAGAAAGCGGCCCAATACGGCCGCCGCGTCGCGGTCGTCGAGGCGCACAAGATGGGCGGCACCTGTGTCAACAACGGCTGCGTGCCGAAGAAAGTGATGTGGTATGCCGCCAACCTCGCCCACGCCGTCGACGACGCCAACGATTTCGGCATCCCCGCGAGCCGCGGGGCGACCGACTGGCGCAAGCTGGTGCAAGGTCGCCAGGCCTACATCGGCCGCATCAACAACTACTGGGACGGCTATGTCGTCGACAGCGGCATCACGCGCATAGACGGTCGCGCCCGCTTCGTCGACAGTCGCACGATCGAGGTCGATGGCCAGACCTACACGGCCGACCACATCGTCGTCGCGACGGGCGGCCGCCCGATCGTGCCGCCGGTGCCGGGCGCCGAGCTGGGCATCACGTCCGACGGCTTCTTCGAACTCACCGCACAACCGCGCAAGGTCGCGATCATCGGTGCCGGCTATATCGGCGTCGAGCTGGCCGGCGTGCTGCGCGCACTCGGCAGCGAGGTGTCCGTCGTCGCCCTCGAAGCACGCGTACTCGAGACCTTCGACGACATGATCGGCGACGTGTTGATGGACGAGATGCACAAACAGGGCATCGAACTGCATATGAGCTTCACGGTTGCCGGTCTGGCCAGAACCGACAAGGGCATCGCCCTCGATGCCAGCGACGGCGAACGCCTGGACGGGTTCGATGCCGTGATCTGGGCGGTCGGCCGCGCACCGGCGACGCGCGAACTGGCGCTGGACAAGGCGGGCGTCGAGATGCGTGCGAACGGCATCGTGCCGACCGACGAGTACCAGAACACCAATGTGCCCGGCATCTACGCCATCGGCGACATCACCGGCCGCACGCCGCTGACGCCGGTCGCGATCGCTGCCGGCCGGCGGCTCGCCGCGCGCCTGTTCAACGCACAGCCTCGGAGCCATGTCGATTACGACAATATTCCGAGTGTGGTGTTTGCCCATCCGCCTGTCGGCACCGTGGGCCTGACCGAGCGCCAGGCACGTGAACGCCACGACAAGGTGACGGTATACAAGACCGACTTCACGCCGATGCGCCACGCCCTGTCGGCGCATGGCGTGACCACGGCGATGAAACTGGTGTGTGCCGGCGATGAGCAACGCGTGGTCGGCATCCACCTGATCGGCGAAAACGTCGACGAGATGCTGCAGGGATTCGCCGTCGCCGTGAAGATGGGTGCGACGAAGGCCGACTTCGACAACACGATCGCGATCCATCCGATCAGTGCGGAGGAACTGGTGACGATGAAGGTGCCGGAACCGGAACCCGAGGTCCACCACAGCATCGACAGCGGCGTCGAATGGAAGGAAGCGATCTGAAGACCGCTGACCGCCGTACCTGTCGACGCGGCAGCCACGGCTGCCGCGCGGCACGGCGGAACCCTGCGCCCATCGGTAACGCGGCAGGCCGTGATCCGCGCGTGCAGTTGAAGCACGGCCGTGGTCGTATCGCCGGTCCGGGTCGAGGTTCCGCCACACGGCCACCCACGACAAGTCCGGCGTGCCGCAGGGTACCCGAAGTGCAGGGCCCAACCCCCTGCCTTGCGATGTCGGTAGCGTCATGAGGGGTCGCTACGCGTGCCGCGAGCCGGCCATGCGCAGACGCCCGCGGCCGGCCACCGGGTGGCGGCAGCGAAGCGCGGTTTCAGGCGTCGAGATCTGGGATCAGCATGCTTTCGAGGCGCGCAATCGTGTCCTTGATCATCAGCTTGCGCTTCTTCATGCGCCGCAGCTGGAGCTGGTCGATGTGCACACTTTCGGTGAGGCGGTGGATGGCGTCGTCGAGGTCACGATGTTCGAGGCGTAGCTCACCGAGACGTGCTCGCACCTGGGGTTCGTCTTCTTCGTCTACATGCATGATCGCGTTCTGCTCCGCCCACCGGATACCATTGTGCCGCACGCCGGCAATCTGTGGCTATTTATAGTCGTCGCGCGCCAGACCGTACTTTTTCATTTTGTCGTAAAGCGTTTTGCGCGGCAGCCCGAGCGCCGACATCGTGTCCTTGATACAGCCGTTGGTCGCCTTGAGCTGCTGCTCGATCAGGGTACGCTCGAAGCATTCGAGCTGCTCCGGCAGGCTCATGGCAGGTGTCGCCGCGGCGTTGCCGATCATCTGCTCGATATCGTAGCCACAGGCGTCACCGAGCAGGACATAGCGCTCGGCGGCATTGCGGATCTCGCGCACATTGCCGGGCCAGTCGTCGAGCATGAGTCGATGCAGTTGTTCGGCGCGCGGCGGCGGCGGTTCGCGCTGGTAGCGCGCCCCGGCTACCAGAACGAAATGCTGGAACAGCAGCGGGATATCCTCACGCCGCTCGCGCATTGGCGGAATATCGATCATCACCACGCTGAGGCGGTAGTACAGGTCCTCGCGGAACGCGCCGCGCGCGGCGGCCTCGCGCAGATCGACCTTGGTCGCCGCGACCACGCGCAAGTCGAGCGGAATCAGCGTGTTCGAACCGAGGCGTTCGATCGCCCGTTCCTGCAGCACACGCAGCAGATGCACCTGGACATTCATCGGCATGCTCTCGATCTCGTCGAGAAACAGCGTGCCGCCGTTGGCGTGCTCGAACTTGCCGATGCGGCGCGACCGGGCATCGGTGAACGCCCCGGCCTCGTGGCCGAACAGTTCGCTTTCGATGAGATTGTCAGGCACGGCACCGCAGTTGACGGCGACGAAATTGCGGTCGCGGCGGCGACTGTTTTCATGCAGCGCACGTGCGACGAGTTCCTTGCCCGTACCGGTTTCACCGTTGACCAACACGTCGGCATCGGTATCGGCAATCTGTGCGATGGTGCGCCGCAGGCGCTGGATCCCCGGCGTGTCACCGATGATGCGCGGGCCGGGTTTGCTCTGCACCGCGAGCTCGTCTTTGAGACGCCGGTTCTCGATCGTCAACAGGCGCTTGTCCAGGGCGCGCCCGACGGTATCGACCAGGTCCTCGACGGCAAACGGCTTTTCGATGAAGTCGTAGGCGCCGGCGCGCATCGCCTCCACAGCCATGCTGACGTCGCCATGACCGGTAATCAGGATCACGGGCAGATCCGGGTCGATCGCCCGCGCCTGCTGCAGGAACTGCATACCATCGATACCGGGCATGCGGATATCGCTGATCACGGCGCCGGGCCAATCGGCATCGAGTGCCGCGAGCGCCTTGGCGGCACGATCGAAGGCCTGCACGCGGTAACCCGCGAGATCGAGTGCCTGCGACGCGGCCACGCGGATGTGTTCCTCGTCGTCGATCAGCATCACTGGCAGATGGTTTTTGGCGTTCATGCGCCGAGCATACTTCGCCGCTGCCATTCCTTCACCTGCGGGCGCTATCATGGGCCACGTTGACGGTCGCTGGCCGCTGATCTAGTTGTTTAGTTCACCGTCGACAATCCCAATGGCTTCGAAAACGAGGAGAATCGTCATGGCCGAACTCTTTTCCGCAGAATGGATGAATCAGCTCAAGGACGCGTGGAACGCCGAACCGGAGGTCCGCGACAGGCTGGCCGAGATAGGCTTCGACTCGGTGATCACCTGCGGTTTCAAGGATGAGGATCAGCCACGTGGGATCTTCGTCGTCGAGCAGGGCGAGTGCGTGCGCGCCGGCGACTACGCGGGCGAGGCACCCGATTGGGACATGCGCGCGTCGCGTGCCGACTGGATGAAGTGGGTCGAAAAGGGCCTCGGCATGGCCGGCATGGGAACCGCGTTTGCAATGGGCAAACTCAAGTTCAAGCATGGCGACTTCAAAGCGATGATCAAGGACCCGCGCATGGCCGGTCCGTTCGTGAAGAGTTTCGGCCTGATGCAGAAGATCGGCGCCGACTAAGCGAATCCGCCCGCTTGCCGCCTGCGTCGCCGGGGATCAGCGGCACCCCATTGCACGTCGACGCAGCGGTGGCGCCCGCCACGCCTCGGGTAGATACGCAGCGCGACAACGTGATCGTGTCGCGCTGCCATCCACGTTCGACAACCGAGTGCTCGATACGGCTCAGCGTTTGAACTGGCACACCAGGCTATTGAGACGCCGGATCGCATCCACGATCTGTCCGGCAGCACCTGCGCTGTCATGCGCCCCGCGCGCCGTCGCCTCTGCCACGTCGTGGATGTTGACGATGTTGCGATTGATCTCTTCGGCGACAGCATTCTGCTGTTCCGACGCCGTAGCGATCTGATGATTCATGCCGGTGATGTTGTCGATCAGACCGGAGATCGTCTCCAGCGCGGAGCCGGCCTTGGCGGCAAGGTCGACACTGCTTTCGGCACCCTTGCGGCTGCGTTGCATCACGCCCACGGCCTGACGGCTACCTGACTGCAGCTGGTCGATCATTTCCTCGATCTCCCTGGCCGAGGTCGTGGTACGACTCGCGAGCGTACGCACCTCATCGGCGACCACTGCGAATCCACGTCCGTTCTCACCGGCACGCGCAGCCTCGATCGCGGCATTCAGTGCCAGCAGGTTGGTCTGTTCCGCGATGCCCTTGATGACCTCGAGCACCTTGACGATGTCGTTGCTCTGCCGCGACAACTGCTCGATCACGGATGCGGCTTCCTGTACTTCGTCGGCGAGCGCATTGATGGCCGAAACCGTCTGCTCGACGACACGCCGCCCAGACTTGGTCTCCTGCTGTCCCGCAACCGTCGCTTCGGCCGCCATGACGGAGTTGCGTGCAATGTCCTGCACGGTGGCAACCATCTCGGTCATCGCCGTGGCCACCTGCGACAACTCGCCCTGCTGCGCCTCCACGCCGGCATTCGCCTGTGCCGACGTCGCCGCAGCCGTTCCCGCGACGTTGGCCAGTTTGTCGCTGGTGTCCGACAACCGGCCGACCACGGCGTTGAGCTGTGACTCCTGCATCTTGAGCGCCAGCAGGATCTGGCCGAAGTCATCGTCACGTCCGGTATAGACACGCCGCATCACGGGCTGATCGTAGACGGCGCGGGCCTGGGTCACGAGCTGACGGAAGGGGCGCATAAGACCAACGTTGGCGACCACGCCGAAAGCAGCCGAAACGAGCAGCCCGACGGGCAGCCACGCCTGCAGCGAAGGCGCCATCACACACACCACGGCCGGTAGCAACGCCAGCAGGTTCGCGACCACCAGCTTGCTGACGAGACCCACACGACACCAGGGGCTTACGCTGAAACCCTTGCCCTCACGCAGGCGCTTGTAGATGGTCTCAGCACGCTGCACCCAGCTGCGTTCGGCTTTGAAACGCACCGACTGATACTCGACCGCGGTACCGTTCTCGCGGATCGGCATGACGAACGCGTCGACCCAGTAGTGGTCACCGTTCTTGCAACGGTTCTTGACCATGCCCATCCACGGCTTACCCGCCTTCATGTTCGTCCATAGGCTATCGAAGGCCGCGGGCGGCATGTCGGGATGGCGCACCACGTTGTGGTTGCGACCGATGAGTTCGTCTTCGTCGAATCCGCTTATCGCGATGAAATCGGGATTGACGTAGGTGATGGCACCCTTGAGATCCGTCGTCGAAAGGATGTTTTGGCTGGCCTTGACCTCACGCTCCGTGTTCGTGACCGGAAGGTTTATTTTCATTGCTGCCTCGGTTGCGGGGACGGGAGCCGGGGGCTCGGTGAAATTCGGCATACTCGACAATTGCCGTCAGGTATAGCGGCATACAGCGCAGCAACTTGATGGAACGGTCGGGCCTTGCATGGTCGACCGAAGGTCACGACTCGACGGCGTGCACGGCGCCGGGCAGCGGGCGCCTGCCTTCGGCACAGCGTGCGGTGGGTTCTGCGCCGTGCCTGGCCGTTGCAATCGACAGGCACGTCGCGAGGGATCTGCCATCACGTGCTGGCGACGTCGGAACCCGGTGCCGCCGACTACCGCTCACGCGGCACTGGCCGCGTATGTGTTGGCCGGGCCGGGCTCAGGTGGCGCCGGCGCGATCACCGTCCGCTGACGTCTTCGGTGCATACACCAGCGTGCGCAGCAGTGCCTTGAGATCATCACGCACGGCCGTGTAGTCGTCGAACAGAAACACGACATAGGCATCCGACACCTTGTTGCGATGGATCGCCAGCAGCAATCCCTGGCGATATCGCGTGTCGAAATCGGCGCTGGTGTCGAACACCGCGGCGGCTGCCCAGTCGGCATTGAAACGTTCCCGTGCCTGCTCGGGCGGATACGGGTTGCTCGGTGCGTGCCTGCCGCCCGCAAGCCGCGAAGCGAGCGATTCGAATACCAGTGGGAAGATGTGATTCGGGTCGGGCACGGCGCCGTGCGGGTCGTCGTAGTCGATGCGCAACCGCTCCAACGGACGCACGGCGACACGCATCTCGAGATTGCCTTGCGGACTGCGCAGGGCGCGCTCGTAATCGAGCATCGGCGTGCGGCCCGGTGGCAGATCGAGGTAGCCGTCCGGGACAGAGAACACCAGTTCGGCCTCATGGAGCAATGCCGTGAACCCCTGCGATTCCTCGTCCGCAGCCATGGCGCCACAGCCCATCGACAATCCGACCAGCAGGGCCAAGACGCGGTTCATGAGCCCGCCTGCGCGCCAATCACGGGATTGGCCAACGCCGTACGCCAGTTGTCCAGCAGATCCTCGCCGGTCTTTTTCCACGTACCGTTGTCGGCGATCTCGAGGAAACGTTCGAGATCCTTGATCGCCTCGTCACCGCGACCCAGTTCCCAGTAAGTCGATGCACGATTGAAGTAAGGCGCCGCGGCGTGTGGATCGACCGCAACGCAGTGTTCGAAATCAACGAGCGCGGCATCGAAAGCATGCAGCGCATAGTGCAGTGCACCGCGGTTGAAGCGTGCCGGAAGCAGGTCGGGGGCCGTTTCCACGGCGGCGTCGAGATCATGCATGGCGTCGTCGTAACGCCCGAACGCACGGTAGGCCTGTGCGCGGTTGACGCGGATCTGTGGATCGTCCGGCGCCAGGGCGACGGCCTTTTCGAGATCGCTCAAAGCGGCAGTGACCTGCTGCATCTGCAGGCGCAAGCTGGCACGTACGGCATACAGTTCCGCGGCCTCGGGAAACTTGGCGATACCGTCGCTCAGCGTCCGGAATGCGAGTTCGAGCCGCCCCTCGCTGTCGTGTTGCAGAGCGACCTTGACGAGGCGCTCGGGCCCGAGGGCATCGTGCGGGTCGTGCTGCCCATGGGGACCCGTGGGTTGCGCCGCGGCAGCGGGTTCCGCTGTGACCGTGAGTGTAGTGGGGACCGCAGGCGCACTCATGGCGACAGGTGGAAATGTCTCGGCAACGGCCTTGTCGATGAGTTGCGACGAGCCCGTGTCGCTGCACGACGTCGTCAGCAACACCGGAAGCAGAGAACAGAGTGCAATAGTTCGATTCATGATGGTCATCGGCGTGTGTGTGCGAAAGCGCCCCCGGACGGTGAATCCGGGGACGCATAGAGGCCTACTTCTTCGACTCCGCGTAGGTCTTCAAGAGCTTGTTGAGCATCTCGATGTGCTGCGCGTCGGTCAACGTACCCGGCGTCGACACCTTGGCCCACAACTCGGCATTGGTCATCTCGCGATGGCAACCGAGGCACAGGCCGGTACGCTCCATGCCGTCACGCATCTCCTTCGGCAGCGAGCGTGACAGCGGCCAGTGCGTACCCACGGTCTGCGTCTGTTGACCGTCCTTGATGATGGTCGACCAGTCGTAGTCGAGATCGGCGATCTTGGGGATCTGGATCACGTGACGCCCCGGGATCACCTGGCCGGTCTTCTGGTCGATCAAGTCTTCCACGATGTCGACGGGATAGCGCGCCTGGAACACACCGCCCGAGATACCGTAACCGAGTGCCTTCGGGTTGTTGTGGCACGACTCGCAGGTGCGCGCCTTGCGCTGTGCGGAGTGCGGCTGCACCGGTGCCATATCGATCGCATCCGGGACGCGTTCCTGGCCCAGCTCTTGTTGCTCGTCGAGTGACTTGCCGAGCTGGTTGAGGGCGACGACCTGGTTGTTGCGGTCGAACACGGTGTAAACGATCTGACACCCCGGCATGAGCGGGGTCACGCGACCCTCACCATTGATGCCCAGCACCGGTTCTTCCCAGCGCAGGTAGGAACGCGTCTCGAACACCTTGCCCGGCGATTTCAGGCCATGCGTGCCCAGCGGCGACTCAGCGGTCTGACCACGTTCATCGCGGATCGAGCCACCGGCCAGCCAGTCGGTGTCCTGGTAGGCGTTGCCATCCTTGTCCTTGCCGTAGTTGACCTGGACATGGCAGCCATAACACTGCGGCACCCATGACGCATGGCATGCATAGCATTCGAGGCTCTCGTTGTGCTTCGCCACCGCGTTCATCGCGACCATCGCATCGGGTGACTTCCAGTTGTCGTCGAGTTTGAGCTGTTTGAGCAGCGGCACCTCGAAGTCGTTGCCCGTGGCCGAATGCATGACGACCTTTTTGCCGTCCTTGACGACATTGCCGAACGGATTGCCACGCGCCGTCTTGAGGTAGCCTTCGCGCTTGTCATAGGTGGTCGCGAACGCGGCCGTCTCCGGCAGCAGATCGTTGGTCAGGCCGCGCTCGTTCTGCGGCAGGTCCTTGGCAAACTCCTCGGAGTAGCCCAATGGCAGTTCCCATGGGAACTTGTCGGTGGTGCCGTGGCAGTCCTGACATTCGACTTCGACCTGCGCCAGCGTGGTGCCGAAGATGTTGCCGTCACCGTGCATGTCGACGGTGGTATGGCAGTCCTGGCACAGCAACCCACCCTTGGGGTTCTCCGGGCGCGAATCGATCTGGTGGTGCAGGTCGTCGGAGATGAACAGGTACTGCTTGGTATGCAGCTTCGGCTGCTTGTCGCCCTGGGCGTTGTACGGCGACCCGTAGGGAAACTCCATGAGGCCCTGGTAGGTCACGCCGATGCGCTTGCCGCGGTTGTGGCAGGAGTTGCAGGTCTCGACCGGGATGCCCGAATACTCGACATCACCATGCTTGACCTTGGTCTTGCGCGTGGCCTGGATCTTGTGTGTCAGCATGTGGCCTTTCTGGTCCTTGCTGATGGTCGGGTCCTTGCCTTCGTAGTAGCCCTCGTTGCCATACGGGATGTGGCATGACGAACAGCCCATGCCACGATAGTCGCCACGCTTTTCACGGCCCTTGATGCCGACGTGACAGCGCTGACACTGCTGACGCTGATAGGTGAAGCCCGCGAGCTTGGGATCCTTTTCGATCTCCTCGACGGACGGCTGCGGCACCTGCGTCAGTTCGGTCGGGAACTGCTCGCCGTGCGCGGCGATCATGGCCTTCATGTATTCCTTGTACTCGGCCGTGCCGACCTGCGGCACCTGGCCGTCGGTGTCCTTCACGTCGTAGTTGCCCCAAGGCACCTTGTGGTTCTGCACCTCGGCGATACCCCAGGTGTGCAGGTTGCCCTGGATCTTGCCGGCTTCGGTGTTCATCAGTGAACGCTCGACACGTTTGGCATAGTCGACGTGACACTGGCCACTGCTGCGGTCTGCGATCCATACCGATCCGGGGT
>JAGRHA010000179.1 GCA_020445205.1 Gammaproteobacteria bacterium | reverse complement strand
GCTTACCAACTGATCGACGCACTCAACCGTAAACTCGCACAGCACGCCCGATGACGGCCGCTCGTGACGAGCCCCGCTGCTACGCCGTGCGCCGCGTGAACCCGTTCGATGGCGTGCTGCAGATCGTGGAGACGCACGCGGCGCGTGCGTACAGTCACGACGGCCGGGTGTGGCAGATCCAGGTGCTGACCGAGCGCCCCGACCACACCTGGCGCAGTTTCAGCACCGTCGCCCCCGTCGAACAGTTCTTCAATTTCGGCCTGTGGGACGCCGACGACGGCTTGCACAAGATCCCGGCCAACCCGGTCATGGACATCGGTGGCATGACGCGCGCGGCACAACGCCTGTGCGACACCCTCGCCACGCTGACCACCGATCTGCCGTTCGCGCTCATCGACGACTACGAATGCTGGTCGACCGACTACCATGGCCATCCCGTGGCCTTGTTGGCGACCACCGAGCGCGCGGACCTCATGCAGGACCTGCGCATCGGGCGCTGGCAGGCCACGCGTGTCGCCGATCACGGGTTCGTCTCGACAGCGCTGATCGCGCACGACATCCCTGCGCACGGCCCACTCGGACCACGCGAACACGCCGAACGTCTCGAGCGTCAGGTACGACAACTTGGCCAACACAAGGCATGGTTTCGCCGCCGTGACGACGGCAGTGGCGAGCGCCTGAGCGCCGCGGCTGGACCGGCCGAGAACCTGGTGCCACTGCCCGCGCTGGGCCTCGTCCTCGACTGGCAACACGATCTCGAACGCGCGCTCGTCGAGGACTACGTCGCCTGGCTGGCGCCGCGGTTGTTGTTGCTGCAGCATATCGACGACGCCACGCGCACTCGACTCGAGCACCTCGCGTGTCAGGACGCGGTCGAACTCGCGGCACGTTTTCGCCTGTTGCCGCGCATCGTCGATACGGCACGCCTCGAGGCCGCGCGCGTCGAGGCACGCCTGCGTCACGCTGCGCGCTGACACTGTCCCCACCGAAGTTTGACGGTGCTTGCGCAAGTCGCGTAGGCACCGTACGCGGCGTGGCATTACAATCCGCGGCAACAGACGTCCGGCGTTGCAGACGACAGTGTGCGCGGACGGCATCGCCGAACCCGGCAACCTGCGCGCCAACCGGGCCGGGACGTGATGGGCAATTCAATCTGCGGACGGAATCTATGACGATGCACAAAGAATGGCGTGTCGATATCGCGCCACTGCTGTTCTTCGCCGCGGTCGTCGCGGTCAAGGTTTACTACCTGTTCGTGTATATCGCGGCGGCGCAGCCGTTGCTCGACGTGATGCAGGACGACAGCCGGCGCGCCGCGGCCGGCAGCGCACTGACCTATCAGGCGACCACGCAGTTTTCCCATCTCGGCTATTTCACCGTGTCACTGGCCTTCGACGCCCTGGTGTTCTACAGCCTGCTCGTACGTCGGGCGGCGAAAGAGCGTCCCAGGGGGTTCATGGAAAACATCTTTCCGCTGATCACGGTGTTCGTCCCCGTGGCCGGCTTCACGCTGATGTTTCTGCCACAGGTCCGCGCCATGCTGCCGGGCTACCCCGAGGGCATGCTGGCGTGGCTGAATGAGCTGACGCCGCTGTTCCCGTTCTACATCAACCTCGCCGGCCTCGTGATTGGCCTGTTCGGTGCGGCGTTCAGCATCTGGGCCATCGCCCACCTGCGCGCGTCCTTCGGTCTGCGCACGGCCGTGCGCGAACTCGTGACGAGCGGCCCTTACCGACGCATCCGGCATCCGCTGTATTTCGGCGAAATCGTGCACATCTTCGGCATCGTGGTCCTCGCCGCGACACCAGCGGCGCTGTCCCTGTTCATCGTCGCCGTCGCATTGCAGGCGGTGCGCGCCAAGGTCGAGGAACGCAAGTTTCTCGCCAGCGTGCCGGCGTACGCGGAATTCCAGCGCAACACCGGTTTCCTCTGGCCCAAGCTGCGCTGAATCAAGGCCCGGCGGCGACACCATCGCGTTTCGGCGGACGAAGCCGTATGCTTGGCCAAGCCGGATCAATCGCAGCGAGGTAGAAGCACAACCATGCGATTACTGAAAGGACTCGTGCAGACGCCGGTCGCCCGCCCGGGTATGGCGATCGGCGATGCGCTGCAGATCTGCGTCGACCATGGCGTGCCCGGTATCCCGTTCGTCGATGCCGACGGGCATATCGCCGGGCGCTTCTCCGTGCGCAACGTGTTCCTGCTTTCGAGCCTGCCATCGGACATGATCAAGGGCGCACACCTGATCGGGCGCGACGCACTGCATCTCGATCTCCCCTGCGAGCACTACATCGAGGTGTTTCGCATGACCGTGGACCACACGATCATCAAGGACATCGCCTGGATGTCGTCCAATGCGCAGATCGTGAAGGCGATGGCGCTCATGGAACAGTTCAACAGCTCGTACATGTTCGTCATCGACGACGGTGAGTACCGTGGCGTGGTAACCCGCCTTGGCCTGACACGTGTGCTGCTCGACGAGATGCACGCGCGGAACACACCATGATGACAGCTGCCGAGGTGTCAGCCGATGCCAATATGTGGGTGGCCGCGGCAGTACTGCTGGCGTCCTATGCGTTGATTTTCAGCGAGATCATCCATCGTACCAGTGCGGCAATCCTGGGGGCGGTCATGATGGTCGGTGCCGGCATGCTGATGGGCTTCTACAGCCAGCAGCAGGCGATCCTGGCGATCGACGCCAACACGATCTTTCTGCTTGCCGCGATGATGATGCTGGTCGCCATGTTGCGGCCGACCGGCGCGTTCGATTACACGGCCATCGTCATCGCACGCTTTTCCGCCAACGACCCGCGCCTGTTGCTGGTCTACCTGAGCCTGGCGGTCAGCCTGATCTCGATGGTCCTCGACAATGTCACGACCATCATCGTGTTCGCACCGCTGACCGTGCTGATCTGCCGCATTCTCAAATTGTCGCCGCTGCCGTTCCTGATGTCCGAAGCGATCCTGTCGAACATCGGCGGTGCATCGACCCTGGTCGGCGACCCGCCCAACCTCATGATCGGCAGCGCCGCCTCGATCAGCTTCAACGAATTTCTCGTCCACATGGGGCCGCCCGTTGCGGTGGTATGGGTGGTTACGGTCGCGTTGTTGCTGCTCGTGTTTCGTTCGCAGCTGAAACCGGGTGGCACAGCGATGAACGTCGAGCACTTCGACCTCGAACACGCCATACGCGATGTGTCATTGCTGTGGCGTGTCATGTTCGCCCTGTTGCTCGTGGTGGTGCTGTTCTTCCTGCATCACGAACTCGACATGTTCCCGGCATTCGCGGCATTCATCGGCCTGAGTCTCGCGCTGATCCTGTTGCGTCCCGAGCCCGAGGAGCTGTTCGGCGAGGTGAACTGGTCGGTCCTGATGTTTTTCGCGGCATTGTTCGTGCTCGTCGGGGGTGTCGAGGCCTCCGGACTGCTCGACCTGCTGGGTCATAACCTCGCCGATCTCGCACGTGATCCGGCCAAATTGCTGCTCGCCGGGCTGATCCTGATGTGGGTGTCGGCGGCCCTGAGTGCGATCGTCGACAACATCCCGTTCACCGTGACCATGATCCCGATCATTGCCAGTCTCGACGCACGCGGTACCGAGGTCGATGCTTTGTGGTGGGCGCTGGCCCTGGGTGTCGGACTGGGCGGCAACAGCACCCACATCGGTGCCACGGCCAACCTGATCGCGGTCACGGAAGCGGAAAAGTCGGGCATCCCGGGCGCACGCATCTCGCCGCTTGCCTGGATGCGCGTCGGCATCCCCGTGACCTTGAGCGGGCTCGCCGTGGCCAGTGCCGTGTATACGCTGCTGTTCGATTATCTGCGCGGCTGACGCGCCGCGTCCGCTCCCGCACCGGCTCCTGCCCCTTCCACAACGTGACGTTGCCACGCTGTGTGCGGTTGCCACCGTCCCAGCGCTGAACACAGGCGGCCACAATCCGCATACCGTGCGCGCGCAGCGTCCGTCCACCTGCCGCCGTACAACCTTCAGCGCCCGTTAAGCCGCGCCGCCGACACTCTGCACATTCCGGGTACCGACACAGCCCACCATTGACGGTTCCCTGCGCGTAACCCCGGCCATTGCAGCAGAGGCAACACACAACATGTCACATCAACCGCTCAGCCCGAGCGACCCTGACTACCACGACACGCGCACCCGCTTCGATTCCGCCGAGGCCGCGGCACGCTACGCCGAGCGCAAGCACGAACGCGGCTGGCGCAACCGCCGTGAACTCGAGCTCATCACGCGTGCAATCGCCGATCTGCCACGCGGCGCACGCGTGCTCGATCTGCCCTGCGGCAGCGGGCGCGTCGCACGGTATCTCGACGATGCCGGTTTCCGTGTCGAAGCGGCAGACGCATCGCAGCACATGACCGACCTCGCGCGCACGATTGCGCTCGCCAACGGGCAGCGACAGATTGCGTTCTCGATCCGCGATGTGTTCGACACCGCCTATGCACCGGCCACATTCGATGCCGTGATCTGCAACCGCCTGCTGCACCACTACCGCAGCGCCGAGCTGCGCATACAGGCACTGCAGGAACTACGGCGCATCACGCGCGGCCCGATCATTACGTTCTATTTCCTGCGCACACCGCTAAGCTGGTTGACCTTCGACCTGCGCAATCGCTTGAGCCACCGGACACCCGCCGACCGCATCCCGGTTTCGCGCCGACAGCTCGACGAAGAGGCTGCGGAGGCCGGTCTGCGTGTGCGCCGGATCCTGCACGTGCGCGCACCGTTGTCGCCGCAGAGCTATGTGATCCTCGAGCCCGGCAAGGACACCCTGCCCGCCTGACGGCGGCCACGACCGGGGGCCGGCGCGATTTCCGCGCAAACGCGACGCGAAATTTGTTCGGCGACGTTTTACACTGTGGCGCAGACGCGCCAGCACCCTGCAACGATCGTCCGGATGACACCCACGTGAGCGAACCGAATCGGCAGACCTACCGCCACAACCAGCTTCCCCAGATCGGCATACTGTTGGTCAACCTCGGTACGCCGGATGCCCCCGACCGCGCCTCGGTGCGCCGCTACCTCAAGGAGTTCCTGTGGGACCCACGCGTGGTCGAGGTGCCGCGACCCGTGTGGTGGTTCGTACTCAATGGTGTGATCCTCAACACACGACCGGCGCGCTCGGCGAAGGCCTATCAGAAGGTATGGACCGAAGAGGGCTCGCCGCTACTCGCGATCTCACAGCGGCAGCGCGCCGCTTTGGCCGAGGAGGTGGCAAAGCGATTCGGTTGCGACGTGCCGGTGGCGCTCGGCATGCGCTACGGCAACCCGTCGATAAGCAGCGCGCTCGCTGAGTTGCGCGATGCCAACGCCCGCCGCATCCTCGTGCTGCCGCTCTACCCGCAGTACTCGGCGACGACCACAGCGTCGATTTTCGATGCCGTCACCGCGGAGCTGCGCCACTGGCGCTGGTTGCCGGAACTGCGCTTCGTCAATCATTACCACGATGAACCGGCCTATATCGGCGCATTGGCCGACAGCGTGCGCCGCCACTGCGTCGAATTCGGTGACGCCGAACGTCTGCTGCTGTCGTTTCACGGCATTCCCGAGGCCTATTTCCACGCTGGCGATCCTTACTTCTGTGAATGTCAGAAAACCGGCCGTCTGCTCGCCGAACATCTCGAGCTCGACAGCAGACAATGGCAGATCAGTTTCCAGTCACGACTCGGCCGCCAGCAATGGCTGCAACCGTACACCGACAAGACACTCGAGGGCCTCGCGCACAGCGGCGTGAAATCGGTGCAGGTAATCTGTCCGGGGTTTTCGGCCGATTGCCTGGAGACGCTTGAGGAAATCGCGATGGAAAACCGCGACGTGTTCCTGGCCGCGGGCGGCGAACGCTACGAATACATCCCCTGCCTCAACGACGAGCCGCAGCACATCGCCATGCTCGCCGGCCTCATCGATCAACATACGCAGGGTTGGGGAGCCGCGCCCGACGAGCCGTCGGAGGTGATGCAGCGCGCCATTGCCATGGGGGCGGAACGTTGAGCGACGCCCCTCTTTTCGCGACGGGCGATCACTACCGCGGGTATCGATATGCCGGCTAGCCGCCCGAAATCGATGGTCAGTCATATCCTCGTGGCGTTGCAGTTCAGCGCCATCGTGATCATTGCGTGGCCGTTCACCACACAGCTCGACGGCCGTACGCAGTGGCTGGCGCTGAGCGCCCTCGGCGTCATCGTCGGCCTGTACACCCTGGCGCATAACAAGCTGGGGAATTTCGGCATCTATCCCGAACCGATTCCGGACGCCTGCCTGATTACGACCGGTCCGTACCGCTGGATTCGTCACCCGATGTACACCAGCCTGCTGCTGTTCATGCTCGGCATCGCGCTGTACCGCGACGGCTGGGCGAACTACGTGGGCTACGGCCTGCTGTGTGCCGCGATCTTCGGCAAGATCGTGCGCGAGGAAGCGCATCTGCACGAAAAGTTCGACGACTACCCGGAGTATGTGAAGCGTACCCACCGCCTGCTGCCACGCATATTCTGAGCGAATATCCACGATGAGCGATACACCGAAACCCACCGACATTGTCGTCCACCAAAAAGCGCACACCCTCGAGATCGCGTTCGATGACGGTGCCCGATTCGATCTGCCGTTCGAGCTGTTGCGCGTGTATTCACCATCGGCAGAGGTGCGTGGGCATTGGGGGCAACACGCCAAACTGCAGGTCGACAAACAAGACGTGGGCATCACCGACGTCAAGCCCATCGGCGCCTACGCGGTGAAGCTGTTTTTCGACGATGGGCATGATTCCGGTCTGTACGACTGGGGCTATCTGTATGACCTGGGGCGCAAGCAAAGCCTGTATTGGAATGCTTACCTGCAAAAGCTTGCCGAAGCCGGTCACCAACGCACACCACCGAGCTGGCAATGATGCCCGTACCGCGCACGCGAACAGCCGCTGCGGCGGCACGACGTGGAGCGGCACGCAACGCACGGTGCCGCAAGGTGACGGGCTCGCTCTAACTGCAGTCTCGGCGCATTCGCGCAGCACGCATCCGCCGCCGATCCGGGGGGCAACAGCCACGTTCACGCTGCGTGATACGGGGCTGATGCCGAGGTCCGCCGCCCTTTCACATGACACCCACCCATAGGCGCCAGCGCCGGCGACAAGCCGATTTGCGTCGCGCGCTCAAGATTTGCATGGGGAATGCCGATCATAACGGCGGGGAAGCACGTACATCCGCGCCAAAGGATGCGTACTCGCGGTTCAGCTGCAGGATCAGCCAGGCTCAACAGGTAGCAACATGCCATTTGTGCAGATCACGTTGAAACAGGGGCGATCGGAAGCTGCCCTGAAGACCATCAGCGACGCCATCCATGCGTCGCTGGTCGATGTTTTCAGGATACCGATCGATGACAGGTTCCAGACCCTAAGAGAGGTCAGCGACGCGCACTTGGTCTATCCCGATACCTATATGGAGATCCCACATTCCGACGACATCGTGTTCATCCATATCACGGCCAAGGAAGGAAGAACCAGTGACATGAAGAAGCGCTTGTACAAGGCAATCGCTTCCTCGATCAGCCAACAAACGGACGTGCCCATCGACGATGTTTTCATCGTCCTTGTCGAGAACAAGGCGGAGAACTGGTCGTTTGGCCGCGGTGAGGCTCAGCTGGCATGACAGGTTCATGTCGATGCCCCGCGGAGCGGAATCCCAGCCACGCATCGACCCATGAGCAAACCTATTACCTGACGAAGTGCTGAGCGGAGATCGCCGTTTCGTCACGTTCGGACAACAAGAAAACGATGAAGACCCGACAACATGCGCTGATCTCACTGCTGCTGGTGGCGGCCATTGCGGCTCCCACGACCTGGTTCGTCGTTTCGCAGCACATTCGCGAACGCGTGGCAGAGACCACGGAAGTCGAAATCGATGCGCTCGACTCAACCGCCGAGCGCATCTCCGGCTTCCTTGCCGCCACCACGCACGTGTTGCAGTCACTGCCCAACGAAACCCTGGTGACGCACGTGCTGGACAACCCCGCCGAGCGCAGCCATATGCTCGCAGACATCCTCTACGCCATCGCCGCGCGCAATCCCGATTTCGAGCAGCTGCGCTGGATCGACGAGCGTGGTCAGGAACGCGTCCGCATCGAACGCGACGGTGAAAAGATCCAGATGGTGCCGCTGAACCGGCTGCAAGACAAATCCGATCACTATTATTTTTCCGACGCGATGCGTCTGATGCCGGGGCAGATCTACTACTCGCCACTGGATCTGAACATCGAGCAGGGACGCGTATCCCTGCCCTATCGCCCCACCGTCCGCGTCGCAACCAAGGTTGCCGACTCCAGTGGCAAGAATCACGGCATCATCATCATCAATCACGCTGCCAGCTCCCTGCTGCAATCGATCGGCGTGCCCAATCAACAGGCGCAGGTTCTCGTGGCGAACGCCTACGGCGACTGGCTCAAGGGCTTCAAGCACGCCGATGAATGGGGCTTCATGTTCGGGCAACGGCGGCAGGTGAGCGACTACACGGAAGATGGCTGGCGCGCGATGTCGCTGTCACGCCGCGGCAGCCTGCATCGTGATGGCGGCATCTGGATGTGGTCGACGATCGACGCCGGCCGCAATCGCTGGGGCGACAGCCGGTTCCAGGTCTACGGCGCGCCGGTTCTCAAGGTGATCGGCTTCATCCCCGATTCGTTCGTGCAGTCCATCGTCAGCGACCAATGGCGCAGGGCCGTAGGCCCTTCCCTGGGCGTCTCGCTAGTGATCGCGCTGGTACTGACCGCGTTCCTGCGTATCCGCGACAAACATCACCGTGTCTCCTTGCGTCTCGCCGAGTCCGAGAAGATCCGTGCGATGGAACAGGAACTCATCACTGCACGGGCGCGGGCACAAAGCCTCGTCGAGGGCAATGTCAACGGCATACTCATCGTCGACTCGGCAGGCGCAATCGTGATGACCAACCCAGCGCTCGACCAGCTGTTCGGCTTTGAGCCGGGTGAACTCATCGGCCTGCCGTTGGAGTCCCTGGTACCCGATCGGCAGGCATCGGCGCACCGGGTGCAGCGGCGCGACTTTTCCGCCGACCCCACGCGTACGATGATGATTGGCAGCCGACCGATTCTCGGCAAGCGCAAGGGCGGCGACCTGATTCCGGTCGAAGTCAGCCTGAGCCCCGTCCCCGGCAGCAGCCGCATGGAAATCGCGGCAACCGTGATCGACATCCGCGCCAGGGTCAAGGCCGAGCAGCACCTGCGCAACCTGGCTCGCGCATTCCAGAATTCCGGCGAAGCCATTTTCATCGTCGACAGCGAGCGCCACATCGTCAACGTGAATACGATGTTCAGCAAGCTGACCGGATACAGCGAAGACGAAGTGATCGGCACGCAACCGAATCTGTTCGAGTCCGATCCGTTGGGCGCCGACAAATCGGACACCTGTGCGACACCGGCCGGGCAATCAGGTTGCTGGCGCGGCGAACAGCGTGTGAGGCGCCGCGACGGCACGGGCTTCCCCGTCTGGCTGACGATCAGCGACGTGCGCGATGACGACGACAGCATCGGTTTCTATGTCTATTCGTTCTCCGACGTCTCGGAGATCAAGAAGACGCAGGCACAGCTCGAACAGCTGGCACACCACGACATCCTCACCGGGTTACCGAATCGTGTGCTGCTGGCGCAGCAGGTTCACCATGCCTTGGCACGGGCGAAGCGGCGCAAAGACCGTTTCGCACTCATCTTCATCGATCTCGACAACTTCAAACATATCAACGACGCCCTGGGGCACGCCGCTGGCGACCAGGTGCTGCAGCAGGTGGCGCAAATCCTTGCGACACACTTACGCGACGAAGATACCGTGGCGCGTATCGGCGGTGACGAGTTCGTGATCCTGCTCGAGGATATCCGTGAGGCCGAAGTGGCAGCGCTGCTCGCCGAGAAGCTGCTCGGCTACCTCGACGCACCTTTCCACATCGAGGGTGAGACGCTGCACGTCACGGCGAGCCTCGGCATCTGCGTCTATCCCAACGATGGCGAAGACTACGAGACCCTGTTGCGGCACGCCGATGCCGCGATGTACCGGGCCAAGGAAGATGGCAAGAACGGATATCATCTGTACACGGAAGATCTCGCTGCGCGCTCCGCGAACCGACTCCGCATCGAGACCGCCCTGCACCAGGCGATTGAGCGTGATGAAATGTTCCTCGTGTACCAACCGCAATTCGATCTCGACAGCGGCAAGCTGGTCGGCGTCGAAGCGCTGCTACGCTGGAACCACCCGACACGTGGTCTCGTCGGGCCGGGCGAGTTCATGCCGATCGCCGAGCAGTCCGGCCTGTTCATGCCACTGGAACGTTGGATCATGCAGACAGCCTGCCAGCAGGCCAGTGACTGGATCGCACGCGGACTCGACTTCGGTCGCATGGCGATCAATCTTTCCGGTTCGCGCATCCAACGTGGTGAGTTGCCGGAAGAAGTCATGTCCGTACTGCAGATCAGCGGCTGCCCGGCCTCTCGCATCGAACTCGAGATTGCCGAGACCTTCATCATGCACCGCGCCGCGTGGGCCGTGGAGGAGTTCGAGGCGCTGCGTGACCTCGGCATCACACTGGCGATCGACGATTTCGGTACCGGCTACTCGTCGCTCGCCTACCTGCGGAAGCTGCCCGTCGACAAACTGAAAATCGATCAATCGTTCGTGCGCGACATCGGCAGCAGTCACGGCGACAGGCAGATCGTGTCTGCAGTCACCGCGATGGGCCGCAGTCTTGGGCTCACGGTTGTCGCCGAAGGCGTTGAGCTCGAAGAACAGGCCGCGTTCCTGCGCTCAGAAGGCTGCAACCACGTGCAGGGGTTCCTGTTCGGCAAACCGCTCGCGGCCATCGAATTCGAACGCCGGTTCATCGATGGGCCGACGGATGACGATTCGCGCAGAAACATCATCCCGCTACCTCGGCGCAACGGCGTGCCGGCGTGAAGCCAATGGGGCGCAGACGGCGACCCATTGCGACATCATTCACGCCGTCAAGTGACTGACACCCAGCGGCTCGTCGCTGCTCATACGGGAACGCTCATCGCCGGCCACTGCGTTACACAGGCCGCAGCGACAGATATCGCTCTGCAGGGATTGGGACGACACGACGATCGTGACGACGCTCTGTTCCCGCAAGCCGATCACAGGTACGCGCCGTGTGTACCTGTCGTCGCGCAGGGCGCTTACCCGACGGCGTCGCTGCAATGTCTTGCCGATGGGCCATGAAGCAGTCGTTAACGGCACCCCGCCACCGACGTGCGCATGCCCGCAACCCCACCGCGGACGTGCAGCAGCTGCCGACCGCACGGCAGCGACGTGGCGGACCCGTCAGTTCTGCAACGTGTGAATGTTGCCAAGGAGGTGGCGTCGTCGACGTCGCGGATGCACGCGTGCACCGGCACCCTGTGCCGCCCTAGCGTTGCAGCACTGAACGGTCGCGGCCGAGGCAGGTCTTGCGATGACATCGCCGTGACACCCGGCCGGCGCGATCTCAACGCGTCGTCAGATCATGTCCGTCACGACACCGCTCACACCCGGAAGCGGCTCACGTCCTGCTGCAGGTTGGAAGCGAGCGTGGAAAGCTCGACGGCGGCCTCCGCATTCTGATTGGCGCCGTGATGCGTCTGCTCGGCGATGTCGGTGATGTTCTGGATGTTACGGTTGATCTCTTCGGTCACCGCACTCTGCTGTTCCACCGCTGAAGCGATCTGCGTGCTCATATCGGTGATACGGTCGACGGCGTCGGTGATCGCCTGCAGCGCACTGCCTGCTTCGGCGGCCTGCTCTACGCTGGTACGCGCCTGCACGCTGCCCGCGGTCATCACCTCGGCGGCCTTGCCGGCACCGCCCTGCAGGCGCGAGATCATGTCCTGGATCTCGCTCGTGGAGGCCTGCGTGCGGCTTGCCAGTGTGCGCACCTCGTCGGCCACCACGGCGAAGCCACGTCCCTGTTCACCCGCTCGCGCGGCCTCGATGGCGGCGTTGAGAGCCAACAGATTGGTCTGCTCGGCGATGCTGCGGATTACGTCGAGGACACCGCCGATCTGTTGACTCTCCTGCTGCAGCCTGCCGATCACCTCGCTGGCATTCTCGACATCACCGGCGAGCCGGTTGATGGTCGAGATCGCATGATTGACAACGTCACGACCGCGCGCCGCCGAGGTGTCGGCCGCACGCGCCGCATTGGCGGTTTCCGCTGCATTGCGTGCGACATCGTGCACGGTGGCATTCATCTCCTGCATGGCGGTAGCCACCTGTTCCGTTTCGAGGCGCTGGGTGTTGACCTCTTCTCGCGTCTGGCCCGAGACCACCGAGGTCTGCTGCGCCGCCGCGGCAATCCTGCCGACCGCATCACGCACACTGCTGACCGTGGCGAGAAAATCGCGGCG
>JAGRHA010000178.1 GCA_020445205.1 Gammaproteobacteria bacterium | reverse complement strand
TCATCTATCAAGGACAACACGACATGGACAAGCTCTCGGCCAGGTTCTTCACGCTGCTGCTTTTCGCCGGCTCGATCGCTTTTGCAATGCCCACGTTCGCGGTGCAGAAAGGCGACGTGCTGTACACCGCGTACAACATCTGGCAGTTGAATGCGCGCAACATGGCTTTCATCAACTACAAGTTCAAAACGCCTTTCATCCCCGCCGGTTCGCGCGTCCGCATCGACGAAATAGAGAGTGGCGAGACCAACTCCGCGGGCTTTACGTTGATTCAGCAGGACAGCAGCCAGTCCACGCCCGAGGTGACCTTCACGGTGCTCGATACCGGCAGCACGTTCACGCTGAAGTTCAACAAGAAATACCAGCCGGCGACGACGTTTGCGCAGGCAATGGAGCGTACCTTCGTCAAGGAGGATTTCGACGCGCTGACCGCGGGCCTGCAGGCTGAAGAGATCGCTGCGATCCGTAAAGGCATGTTGGTGCGTGGAATGAGCAAGCGCGCAGTTTTGATCTGCTACGGTTACCCGCCGTCACATCACACTGCTTCGCTCGATGGTAGCAAATGGCTGTACTGGGCCAGTCGTAATGGTCGTTTCGCCGTAACCTTCGATCCCGAGGGCAGGGCGACATCCAACGGGCACAAGGTTCATTCGTTATTGTTCGACGTCAACCCTGTTCCGACAGAGGCCGAGCCCGCACCCGCGGCACAGTGAGCATGTGAATTCGTCGGTGCGCGGGCATGGTGCTTGCCCATCACACGGGGAGGCAACTGTGACGGCTGTGCCAAATGACACCCGGACGCACGGGTGCGGTGTTTCAGCGCGCCTGTAGCGCCGGATGGCACGGCGAGTCGTCAGCCGTCATTGTTCGCACCGCGAATTTGTACGACAATGCGCAGCTGCACCGCGACGCATGATGTCGCCGCTCGCACGAGGCGGCGCTGCGGCAGATGTTGTAAACGAGCCGAAACCACGATGCCGCATCGCTGTCAAATCTCCCTGATGCCCGAACGCAGCCGCCGCAAGCTGTGGCGTTTCGGCGTCGCCTGGGTGTTGATCGCCGGTTTTCTGCTGCAGCCCGTATTGACCTACCTCGTCACGCCCATGGTGAGCCACGACAGCCAGGGTCGTTCGGTCGTGCTGTGTACCCTGAAGGGTCAGAAGCGGGTGGTCATCGATCTTCCCCCGTCGTTCCATGACGCGCAAAACCAGCTCGACAACGAACACTGTACGGCACTGAAACTGTTCCAGATGGCGAGTGCCACGCAGTTGCCGCCGCCCGTGGCCGCACCGCTCGCTCTGTTGTACTCGGTGACGGTGGTCGACCAGACCGCCGATGAGGCGCATCGTTCGCTACACTTCTCCGCCTATTCCTCGCGCGCTCCACCCCACCTTTCCTGAACCCGACCCGTTATTCCCGCCATCTCCGTCGGCCTACGCGCACCGTTCAACGGTCGTTCCTGGCGCGACCGTGATGCCGTGCGGTCGCGCGTGCGCGATCGCTTCTCTTCAGGATTCAGGTGAAAAATGAAAACCAAGCAAAGTGTGCAATTCCCCATGCGTCGGCTGAGCCTGGCCGTCGCGATCGCGTCGATCGCCCCGCTTGCGGGTGCCCAGGAGGCCGTACTCGACCCGCTGCTGATCGAGGCCGAACGTGTGCGCGACTCGGCCCCCGGCGCGGTGCTCGTCGACGAAGCATCCCTGCAAAGGCTGCAGCCATCGACCGACGACGCGGCCAGCCTGCTGCGCGAGATACCCGGTGTAAACGTCAACAATGCTGGGGGCGTCTCCGGCCTGCCATCGATTCGCGGTCTCGCCGACGATCGGCTACGCATCAAACTCGATGGCATGGATCTGATCTCGACTTGTCCCAACCATATGAACCCGCCACTGTCCTATGTCGACCCCAACAACATCGGTGTACTCAAGGTGTTTGCGGGCATCACGCCGGTCAGCGTCGGTGGTGACAGCATCGGCGGTACGATCGTCGCGGAGACCAGCGCACCCGAATTTGCGGGGCCTGGGCAGGACAGCCTCACGAAGGGCAAACTCGGCGCCTCGTATCGCAGCAACAACGATGCGATCGCCGGCAATGCAGCAGCGACCTACGCCACGGAACAGTTCAGCATCAACTACAGCGGCAGCTGGAGCAAGGCCAACAACTACACCGCAGCCGACAATTTCAAGACCACCACGGAGACGGGGCGCGTCGGACATACATTGCCACTCGACGAAGTCGGCTCGACGGCATACGAGACCCAGAACCACACACTCAACCTCGCACTCAAGGCGGGTGATGACCTGATCAAATTGAATCTCGGATATCAGGACATGCCCGAACAGCTCTACCCCAACCAGCGCATGGACCTGCTCGACAACGAGCAGAAGCGCGTGGGCCTCGCCTGGTCACGTGCGTTCGACTGGGGTTCGCTCGATGCCAACGCCTATTACGAGACCGTCGATCACTACATGGACTTCGGCGCAGACAAGCGCTTCTGGTACGGTTCGCAATCGGCGCCACCAGCCGCCGCTGCCGTCGGTACACCGTGTTCACCGATCGGCTTCCTGACTTGTGCCAGCGGCATGCCGATGTACAGCGAGAGCGATACGTTCGGCGCGTCGGTCAAAGGCAATGTCGATCTTACGGCTGACGATCTGCTGCGCGTGGGTCTCGAGTACCAGCGTTACCGGCTCGATGACTACTGGACACCGTCGGGTGGCGGTATGTGGCCGGGCACCTTCCTCAACGTCAATAACGGCAAGCGTGACCGCGTCGCACTGTTTGGTGAGCTCGAGTCGCAACTCGACGCGAACTGGCTCACGCTGGTCGGTGTGCGTTACGAACATGTCACGACCGATGCCGACGACGTCCGTGGTTACGCGGTCGTGGCGCCGATACCCGGCAACCAGGCCGTCGAAGCGGCGGCATTCAACGCGCGTGATCGGCGACAGACCGATCACAATGTCGACGTGACAGCGCTGGCGAAATACACCCACGACGACAACCTCGACGTCGAGTTTGGTTTTGCACGCAAGGTGCGGTCCCCCAACCTCTACGAGCGCTACACCTGGTCGACCTGGGCCATGCCTGCGGCGATGAACAACACCGTGGGCGACGGCAACGGCTATGTCGGTGACATCGATCTCAAACCGGAGAAAGCACACACGCTGTCGGCGACCTTCGACTGGCATGCGGCTGACCGCGCCTGGCAGTTCAGTGCCACGCCCTACTACACGCGCGTCAGCGACTACATCGATGCGATCAAGCGTCCCGGCTGGGTGGCCAACCAGTTCAACGTGCTGCAGTACGCCAACCAGTCGGCGCGCATCTACGGTATCGACCTTGCCGGGGCGATGCCCTTGGGAAGGAACGTGCTGGGTGACTGGGGGCTCAAGGCGTTGCTGAGCTACACCGACGGCGAAAACCGCGATACGGGTGACAACCTCTACAACATCATGCCGCTCAATGGTCGCTTCACGCTGACGCACAAGACCGGCGGCTGGGACAATGGCCTCGAATGGGTGCTCGTCGATGCGAAAGACGACGTGTCCGAGGTACGCAACGAGGTCAGGACGCCGGGCTACGGCCTGCTGAACCTGCGCGCGAGCCATTCGTGGAAACAGGTCAGGGTCGACTTCGGTGTCGAGAACCTGCTCGACAAATTCTACTACCTGCCTACGGGCGGTACCTACACGGGACAGGGATCGACCATGATGCTCAATGGAATTCCCTGGGGTATCGGTGTGCCCGGCATGGGGCGGTCGTTCTACGCAGGCGTGAACGTCAAGTTCTGATGCCGTGGTGTGGCCGGGGTGCCGGTGCCGGCACCCCGGTGATCATGGCAACGGGCATCGCGCCATGGCTTGCCGTGCTACCCGGCTTCGGAGCGATCAACATGCCTGGGGAGCTCCTGCAGGGACACAGGCCTCGCACACCATCGCGTTTCTGCCATTGGGCGATGATGAAGTGCGATCGCGGGTGGAACGCCTCGGCCTCGCGCCGCCGCGACGGTCGTCGACTCGGTCGCTGAGATCGACATCGGTGGGTTCGTTATCGTCGCAGGCACGTGGTTATGTGCAGCCTCGGCGTGCAGACGCGGGTCGAGGCCGATGCAACGACAGCGCGTTACGCGTCGCATATCGACGGTTCATCGATGCGTACGATGCCGCAGAACCCCTGTGAACTTTTACCCAACGATGGGTATTGCGTGTGGTGATACTTCCCGTGTCCGGTCGCTGATGACAGGACGCCCGGTCGACGGATCGACGGCAGCGGCGTGTGCCGACGTCACCGTCACACGAATCGCAACGAGGGAGACTATCGATATGAACAAGGACTCGACACAGGGTGCGCGGAGCGTACAGCTGCAAGAACTCGACGATCACGAAATCCATCAGGTGGCGGGCGGTAAGCTCGTCATCGTCGACGGTGTACAGATGGAGGTATCGGACCTCGCCCTTTCGGGGCTGCTCAACGCCGCCAGCCAGATCACGGTGAAGGGCGTGGCCTATCCGGGCACCCAGGGCGTCGACTGGTAGAGAAACGCACCGCACACGCGGTCCGTTTCATGCGACCGGTCCCGTTACGGCCACGACACCCACCGGTGTGCGCCCGCGGCGGGCCGGTCCTTTTCCACGGCCACACGGGTATCCCATCACAGCCCCTTGAGCAGCTGCAGGCGTGCTTCGGCGATGCCGATGACCTGCTCGTCGAACGCGTCGAGCAGGTGCTCGCGGTCGTGGTAGCGGAACGGCTCACGGATCATCCATGGGTACTTGTTGAGATCGGCCGACATGCTGTAGGGCTGCTCGTCGCCCTGGATGATCGGCCGTACGGGTACGCTGAGCACCGGGACGATGGCCTGCAGCTCTTGCGGGATGCTCGACGGGTCGCTGAGGTCGGCGACGATGAAACGCGAGATGCCCGCGAGTGTGCGCACGGTCTCGGTGAAGTCGCGCTGCTGCGGTACAGCGAAATCGAACAGCATGGGTAGGTAGCCGCGTTCGCGCAGGCGTTCGCGGATGGCGTCGAGGTTCGCTTTGCGCTCGCCGAAGCGGCCAAGGATCAGCACACCTTTCGAACTCACCTCATCGATCACGTTGCGCAGTTGCTCGTTACGCAGCAGCAGATAGACGAACTGCGCCACGGGCAGGTTGTCGACCGTTACTTCCGGCTCGTCGATGGGGGTGATGGCGAGGTTGTGCTGGTGCGCGTCGTCGAGGATCACGTTCCACGCCGCAACGCCATAGACGCGGCAACCGTCGAGGGTGGCGCGCGCGAGGTTGGTTTCGACGAGGCTGGCCTTGGAGAGGTCGGCGCCCGTGAGATCGGCGCCGTCCAGAATCGCCGCACGCAGATTGGCGTGTTCGAGGCGGCAGCCACGCAGGCTCGCCCCTGTGAGGTCGGCTTCCTGGAAGTCGCAGGCCATGAGGTTCGCGCCGTCGAGACAGGCCTCGCGCAACGAGGCGCCGCGGAAGTTCGCACCTTCGGCACTGCAGCGCACCAGTGAGGCGCGGTCGAGGACGGCACGCTCGAGAGTGGCGCCATACAGCGCCGCACGATCGAGGATCGCCTCGTCGAGCCGGGCCATCGACAACAAGGCATCCGACAGTGCGCAGTCGTCCGCCGATACGTGGCGCATGTCGGCCATGAACAACGATGCCTGGCACAGATTGGCGTCGTACAGGTTGGCACCGTGCAGATCGGCGTTGAGGAGCACCGCACCGCGCAGGTCCGCTTGGGACAGGTCCGCATCGGCAAGGTCGAGCGGTGCATCGGGGCCAGCGCCGGGCGCATCTTCCCAGGTGAGCTCTTTGCTTTGCTGGAATGTCAGCCTGCGGCGCAGATCGGCGATGAAATCGGGGTCGGCCATGGCAACCTTGGGTTCGGGTGGTGGATGTCGATGGGCGCCGCAATCGTTGGCGACGGTCATGCTCGCGCCCCCGATGATGACTGTCCGTTATCGTACAAGGCGTCTCGTCGGCGCTGAATGCGCTGTATTCGCCCGGGGCGAAGCGTGGCACAAGCCGGCGGCAGACGCATTCTGTCGCGTGTTTCATGGCGGCATTGGTGCACGTGTACGGCGATGGTTTGTCGATGTAGGGGGCGACTCCCGGCGTCGCGGTGCGCGCTGCCGTGACCGTGGCGGCGTTCTGCCGGCAGGCCGCGTGCCGTGCGCATCAGCAAACCACACCCCCGGCCCGTTGCCCGCGCATGACCCTCTGCAGATTGGGGTTATGCCGCGGTGTCGTGTGAGAAAAATACGCATGGCATTGTCGTATTTCCGTTTTGCGGTTCGTCGTCATACTGAGAACGGCATGACGTGCCGCTGTGGCTGAACGGGCCCGGTGGCCGCGAAGCCGTTCCCGTCCAGACCATGCCCACAGGAGATCACGATGACCCAGACCCACGCGCGCAGACCCGACGGTATTTCCACGCTGACGCCTTATCTGACGGTTAGGGATGCCCCGGCTGCGATCTCGTTCTACCAACGTGCCTTCGGTGCGCAAGAGCAACAACGTATTCCGGGACCGGATGGTCGCTTGCTGCACGCCCGGCTGCGGGTCGGTGACTCGGTGCTCATGATGACCGAGGAGTTTCCGGAATTCGGCGGCAAGAGCCCCGCGGCGCTCGGCGGTTCGCCGGTATCGCTGCATCTGTATTTCGACGACGTCGACGCTGCATGGCAGCGGGCCGTCGCCGCCGGTTGCGAGGTTACCATGCCGCTCGCCGACACCTTCTGGGGTGACCGCTTCGGTGCATTGTGTGATCCCTTCGGTCATCAGTGGTCGCTCGCCAGCCACGTCCGCGATATGACCACCGAGGAGATCATCGCCGCCGCAGCCGAACTCGATTTCTCCGCCGGCTGCGGCGCGAAGGAGTAGGCGCATGGCGTACCTTCTGATCATCCGTGAGCCACGTGGGCAGCGCGCCCAGCGCAGCGAGGAGGAGGGTCGCGAGGCCTACGCCGCGATGCTTCGCTTCGGCGAGGGCCTGGCGAAACGCGGCATTCTCGTCGCGGCCGAATCGTTGCGTGACGACGCCCATGGTGTACGCGTGCGTATCCGCGACGGCAACACGGATCTCATGGATGGTCCGTTCACCGAGTCGAAAGAGATGGTCGGCGGCTTCTTCCTGATCGACGTGAACAGCCGGCACGAGGCCGTCGAGATTGCCGCGCAGTGCCCGGCGGCCCGGTTCGCCACGGTCGAGGTCCGTGAACTCGCTCCCTGCAACGCGCCTTGAATGAGGCCCATGTCCAAACGAATCATCGAGAGGGATCCAGCAGAATGAACACCACACCGAATACCGTCGCCTTCGTTCGTGTCATCAAGTCGCCACCCGAACGCCTCTATCGTGCGTTCACCGATCCCGATGCCAAGGTGCGCTGGGAACCACCGTTCGGATTCATCGGCAAGGTGCATGAGTGGGACCTGCGCGTGGGTGGCCGCTACCGCATGTCATTCACCAATTTCTCCACGGGCACCACGCATCGATTCGGCGGCGAATTTCTCGAGATCGTCGAGAACGAGAGGCTCGTCGTCAGTGATGCGTTCGACGACCCCAATCTACAGGGATCGATGCGCACGTCCGTGCATCTGCGGCCCGTGCTCAATGGCACCGAACTCACGATCGAACAAACGGGGATTCCAGCGGCGATTCCGCTCGAGTTCTGTTATGCCGGCTGGCAGGAGTCGATGGTCCAGCTCGCGCAGCTCGTCGAAGCCGAGGTTCCCGATGCACCGACCGAGTGATGTGCCTCACAGCGCAACCTTTCCGCAATCCGTACCGCAGGAGCCAGGTACATGAACTATATCGATTGTTTCATCGTGCCCATCCCGGCGGCCAGGCTCGACGACTACCGTGACATGGCCGCGCTGGCGCGCAAGGTGTGGCTGGACCATGGTGCGCTCGACTACCAGGAATATCTCGCTGATGACGTACCGGACGGGCAGGTCACCTCATTGCCCATGAGCGTGCGGCTCGAAGACGGCGAGATCATCGGTATCGGCATCGTCCACTATACGTCGCGTGAGCACCGCGACAAGGTCATGCAAGCGGTCATGGCCGACGAGCGCATGACGCAGTGTATGCAGCCAGAGACACTGCCGTTCGATGGTCAGCGCATGATCTGGGGTGGCTTCTCGCCACTCACGGGTATCGGGGACTGATCATTTGCAGCCGTCGACGCGCGACTGCCGCACCACGCTGGATGCGCTCTGGCGCCTCGAATCGGGCCGCATCGTGGCCACCGTGCTACGCATCGTACGCGACCTGTCGCTGGCCGAGGAGCTCGCGCAGGATGCCCTGGTCACGGCGTTGGAAAAGTGGTCGGCTGACGGGATTCCCGCCAACCCTGCGGCATGGTTGATGACGACCGCGAAGAACCGCGCGATCGATGCGCTGCGGCGGCAGGCGGCCTTCGTCGAAATCCAGCAGCAGCTCGTACACGATGTAGTGGATCGTACGGCCGCGGACGTCACCGAGGCGGCTGCCGACGACACGATCGACGACGACGTCCTACGCCTGATGTTCACGGTGTGTCACCCATTGTTGGCGACGGAATCGCGGGTAGCGCTGGTGCTGCGCCTGGTCAACGGGCTCAGCGTCGCCGAGATCGCCCGCGGCTACCTGGTTGCCGAAACCACGATTGCACAACGCATCACGCGTGCGAAACGGACACTGAAGGCCGCGCACGTACCGTTCGAGCTGCCGCTGGCGGCGCAGCGTACGGAACGCATGGCATCGGTGCTCGAGGCCGTGTACCTGATCTTCAATGAAGGTTACGCGGCCATGGAAGGCGAGCAGTGGCTGCGTCCGGCGCTGTGCGAGGAGGCGTTGCGTCTGGCGCGCAGTCTGGCGAGCCTGGTAAGCGACGACGTCGAAGTCTTCGGACTCGCGGCGTTGCTGGAACTGCAGACATCACGCCTGGCGGCGCGGGTCGATCGTGAAGGTCAGCCCGTGTTGCTCGCACAACAGGACCGCGCGCGCTGGGACCGCCTGCTGATCCATCGTGGATTCGCCTATCTCGAGCAGGCGTTTGCGCTCGATCTTCCCGTCGGTGTGTTTTGCCTGCAGGCCGCGATTGCCGCCTGCCACGCGCGTGCCGCGAGCTGGGACGAGACCGATTGGGCGGAGATTGTCGCGCTGTACGACGCGCTGCTACAGGCGCAGCCAACGCCCGTCGTGGCATTGAACCGGGCCGTGGCCGTGGGCATGGCCGATGGCCCACAGGCCGGTCTCGACATCGTCGAGCGACTGTGCGCCGAACAGCAGCTCACGCGTTATCACCTGCTCTACAGTGTACGTGCCGATCTCTTACAGCGTGTGGGCAGGCGGCAAGAGGCAAGCCGCGAATTCCTCAAGGCCGCGACATTGACGCGTAACGCGTCAGAGCAAACGTTACTGCAGCGTCGTGCGACAGAATGCGTTGCCGAGTGCGAACGTACTGAACGCGGCTTGCAGTGACGGCGTGCTACGTATGTCGTCGAGTGGTAGATGCATTCGATGCCTGGACCGATCGCGCGCGGACCGCGACGGAATCACGAGGCGTCACTGATCCGCTGGACGAATTACGGCCTGTTGAAAATTGCGGTACTCGTCGTCAGCGACGCCCACAGGGTTCGCGTTGCGTGAAGTCCACCTCGTTGAGCAGTCGGGTGATCTCGTCGGCCGGCATCGGCCTGGCGAACAGGTAGCCCTGCATGTCATCGCAACCGCTTTCACACAGGAAAGCCTTTTGTGCCTCGGTCTCGACACCTTCGGCGACCACGCTGAGTCCCAGGGTGTGCGCCATCAAGATGATGGCACGCGCGATGGCGGCATCATTGGCGTCTTCGGGCAGGTCTCGGACGAACGATCGATCGATCTTCACTTTGCCGATCGGCATCTGTTTCAACTGGCTCAGCGACGATTGGCCGGTGCCGAAATCGTCCATGGCGATAGCGATCCCGAATTCTTCGCGCATGCGTGTCAGTTGCTGCATGGCTGTACCGTCCTGTTCGACGAACAGACTCTCTGTCACCTCGAATTCGAAGTTTTGCGCGGGGAAACCTGTGCGCTCGAAGATCGACTCGAACTGATCCATGCACGGCGTGCGCAGTTGATAAGGGGAGAGGTTCACGGCGAGCGTGAAGTCCCGGTGACCGGCATCGCGCCACTGTTGCGCCTGCCGGCACGCGGTCTCGGCGACCCAGAACCCCAGCGCGTTGATCAGGCCGGTTTCTTCGGCGACATGGATGAATTCGTCGGGTGGCACGACACCGCGTTCGTGATGCCGCCAGCGTACCAGGGCCTCGAGGCCGACCAGGCGGCCGCTGACGCCTGAAAACTGTGCTTGGTAGTGGACCACAAACGCCTGCTCCGCAATCGCCTGGCGCAGATCCTGCTCCAGGTCCATGCGTTGCTGTGCCGAGACGGTGAGCTCGGGGGCATAGAAGGCGGCGCGGTTGCGGCCCAGCGCTTTTGCGCGGTACATCGCGGCATCTGCATGCTGCAGCAGGGTGTCGGGCGTCGTGGCGTCTTCGGGGTAGAGGCTGATACCGATACTCGCGGTTGCGAACAGGGGTTTGTTGGCCACTTCGATGGGGGTGTCGAGCAGGTGCAGCAGGCGCTCGGCGGCACGCAGTGCGGTATTCGCACCCTCGATATCTTCGAGCAACACGACGAACTCGTCGCCACCGAGGCGGGCCACGGTGTCGCCTTCTTCAACTGCGGATGCCAGGCGGGCGGCGACCTGTTTGAGCAGCTCATCGCCGACGTGGTGACCGAGTGAGTCGTTCACGTTCTTGAAGCGATCGAGATCGATGAACAACAGTGCCAGGCGTTGCTGCGTACGGTGGGCGAGATGTACCGCATGTTCGAGTCGCGCGGAGAGCATGAGCCGGTTGGGCAGGTGGCTCAATGCATCGTGATGCGCGAGCTGCCAGAGCTTGCGCTCGGAATCCTTGATGTCGCTGATATCGGCAAATACCGAGACGAAGCGATGTACCGCGCCGCTGTCGTCACGCACAACGCGAATCGACAGCCACTGTGGATAGATGTCACCGTTCTTGCGCCGGTTCCAGATCTCACCACGCCATTCATCGGTTCGCTCGAGCGAATGGTAGAGGTCGCGATAGAAGAACGCATCCTGGCGCCCCGAACGCAACAGGTTCGGCGTCTGTCCTATCGCCTCGGCTGCCGAGTAGCCGGTGATGGCTTCGAACGCGTGGTTGACCTGGATGATGTGGTTGTGCGCGTCGGTGATCATGACGGCTTCACGCATGTGCGCGAACGCGGCGGCAGCCGTCGCCAGTGATTCGGCATGTTGTTCGCGTTCGAGAACGATGCCGCTCAGGTACGACGCCGTGTACAAAAGGCGTTGCTGGAACGCGTCGGGGGAACGGGCCTCGAAGCTGGTCAGGGCGAAAGAACCAACGACCCGATCACTGGCGCTGCGGATCGGCATAGACCAGCACGCGTGCAGATTGAACTGTTCGGCGGTGCTGACGTAATCCGCCCAGCGTGTGTCCGTCGCAATATCGCAGACGAACACCGGTTCCTCGTTGAATACCGCCGTACCGCATGAACCCGCATTGGGTCCGGGCACCAGGCCGTTGA
>JAGRHA010000177.1 GCA_020445205.1 Gammaproteobacteria bacterium | reverse complement strand
TTCGGTCACTCCGGCAGACATTAGGCGGGCGAACGTGGGATTTCTGAAAAAGAAGCAGGCATCCGAAGCCAAGGCCGCCCCTGCCCCCGCGGCAAAGGGTTCCGGTGGTCGACCGCTGCTGCTGTATTTCATTCCAGCGCTGCTCGTCGGCGTTCTGATGCTGTTCCTGCTGGCCCTGATGGCGCAGCGCAGTGTCGACGAAGCCGCCGCCGACGCCGCACGCGATAGTGTGCGCAGCATTACGCAGACACTCGCGGTACGCATCCAGGACACCGTGCTCGCACGACGTGAGCTGCTTGCCCTGGCGCTTGCAGACGGTCGTGCCGCCGAGGCGCTGGTCGGCGGTGACCGTGCCGCGATCAGTGCCATCGAAACCGCGATCCAACGCAACTTACCGGGCATGCTGCAGCTGCGCCTGCTGGGTACCGACATCAGTCAACCCGATCCGTCCGGCGCGGCGCCGCTGGGCTACGCGGGGCTCGACATGTTGCGTAAGGTCACCGAAACCCGACAACCTGCAGCGGGGGAGATCCACCAGATCAAGAGCGGCGTGCCCTATCTCGCACTCGCGTTGCCCGTGGTGGCCGACGGTCGAGTGCGCGGTGTGGCGTTCGCGGCCTGGGATATGCGGTTCATCGCGGCGATCATCGAGGGTCTGACGGGCGTCGCCGGCCGCATCGCGGTCGTGCAGGGTGGCATCGATGGTTTCATCGTTGCACAGAGCGGCGGTGCGGGCGAGTTGCCCGCGAGTGCCGCGACGATCGATGTGCCAGAGACCATCTGGAAGTTGGCCTATCTGGTGGAGCCAGCAGCTTACGGTAGCGATGGCTTGCTGGGCTTGCTCGCCGTTGCCGGGGGCGGTGTCGTCGTGATGCTGCTGATAACACTGTTGCAGTGGCGTATGCTGAGCAGTGATCTGCGCACCGACATGACCACGATCGTCAACCTCGGCGAGACGATCATGAACCGCGGATCGAGTGCCAAGCGCGCTGCCAACGTGGCGGCGACAGGTGACGCCATCACGTTGCTGGGCCAGTATGTGCGGGCCTCGCATGATACGGCACCGGCCCCCGCCGCTGCTCCACGCAAGGCCGCCGTGCCGGCGGCGGCGCCTATCGGGCGTGCGTCGTTGGGTGTCGATGTCGAGGAGCTCGACAACGACCCTTCGGAGATCCTCGGCGCTGCCTCACAGAACAACGAGCCCGGCATTGATGTACCGGCGGCGCTGTTCCGTGCCTACGATGTCCGCGGTATCGTCGGTGAAGGGTTGGACGAGGCTTTTGCCAAGGTGCTCGGGCGTGCGGTAGGCAGCCTGATCATCGAGCAGGACGGGACGCGTGTCGCCGTGGCGTGTGATACCCGATTGTCGAGCCCGGCACTCACCGATGCGTTGATCGCCGGAATTGTCGCTGCGGGTTGTGATGTGCTGGATATCGGCCAGGCACCGACACCGTTGTTGTATTTCGCTCTGCAGACACATCCTGCACAGGGTGGTGTGATGGTGACGGGTAGCCACAATCCGCCCGATTACAACGGGTTCAAGATCGTCATCGGCGACCGTGTGCTCGACGGTGAACGGTTGCAGGCCTTGCGCCAACGCATCGTCGACGGCGCGTTCCGCAGTGGCAAAGGGCGCGTCGAGCGCGTGCGCCTGGATGACGACTATATCGATGCGGTTACGCGCGAGGTGCAGCTGACACGTCCGCTGCGCATCGTGATCGACGGCGGCAACGGTGCGGCCGGGCAGTTGGCGCTGGCCACGTTCGAGGCCCTGGGCTGTGAGGTGCTGCCGCTGTTCTGTGAACCCGACGGCAACTTCCCCAATCATCACCCGGATCCCAATCAGCCCGATAATCTGCAATCACTCATGCTCGAGGTGCAGGCCCAGCAGGCCGATCTCGGCATCGCGTTCGACGGCGACGGTGACCGCCTTGGCGTGGTCGACGAAAACGGTGCGATCGTCTGGCCAGACCAGGTGCTCATGCTGCTCGCGGCCGATGTGCTCGGCCGTCATCCGGGTGTCGACATCCTGTACGACGTGAAATCGTCTCGCCATCTCGCGAGCTTCATCCTCAGTCATGGCGGCCGCCCGATCATGTGGCAGTCCGGCCATTCACGCATGCGCGCTAAGATGCTCGAAACCGGTGCACTGCTTGGTGGTGAGTTCTCCGGGCATCTGTTCATCAAGGAGCGCTGGTACGGCTTCGACGACGCGACTTATGCCGCTGTACGTATCGTCGAGATCCTCGCGCTGGAATCACGCCGCGCCAGTGAGATGTTCGGCGAATTGCCGTCAAGTCCGGCCACGCCCGAATACCAGCTCATGCTCGAAGAAGGGCGCAGTCACGAGATCATGCGCGCCCTGGATGCGCACAAGGTGTTCGACAATGCGCGCCTCGTCGAACTCGACGGCCTGCGCGTGGAATTCGCGAATGGTTGGGGACTGATCCGTCCTTCGAATACCATACCGTCGTTGACCTTCCGCTTCGAAGCGGACGACGAGGACTCTCTGGACCAGATCA
>JAGRHA010000176.1 GCA_020445205.1 Gammaproteobacteria bacterium | reverse complement strand
TGCTGTGCACCCATGCAGGCGATATTAGCAACATCGCGGCAATCAGCTGCAGCCAAAAAAAATTCCTAATCGTCGGCTCAGACAATGATCCGAATGAAAATTTCTACACCTAATCCTCGAAATTGTGTGTGCTAGACTCCTTCTAAACCCAAGCCAGCCTGGGTTTTTCGCATTTTTCCCAAACCTTTGGGTGATTGTCCGAAAATGTCAGAATTTCTCGATCGCCTGCGCGGTTCCTCGGCCTACTTCGGTGCCAATGCGCCGTTCATCGAGGATCTTTTTGAGGCTTACCTGCAAGACCCGGGTAGCGTGCCGGACAACTGGCGACGCCATTTCGACAGTCTTCCCCCGGTCAACGGCGCCAGGGTGGCCGATGCCTCGCACCGCCGGGTGCAGGACGATTTCCTGCAACTGGCCGCCGATCCGAGCTCGCGCCAACCCTGCAGTCACAGTTTCTCCGCCGGCGCGGCCGAACGTCAGGCCAAAGTGCTGCGGCTGATCAACGCACACCGCGTGCGTGGTCACCTCAACGCCAACATCGACCCCCTGGGCCTCAAGCAGCGGCTGCCGCTGCCCGACCTGCAGCCGTCGTACTACGGCCTGACCAAAGATGACATGGACACGGTGTTCAACACCGGCTCGCTGTTCGCGCCCGACCAGCTGCCCTTGCACGAGATACTCGACCTCGTGCGCGAGGTGTACACGGGCAATGTCGGCTCCGAGTACATGCACATCGTCGACACCGAGGAAAAGCGCTGGATCCAGCAGCGACTCGAGACCTACCGCGTGAAACCGGAACTCGATGACCCGCAGCGGCGCTGGATCCTGCACATGCTCACTGCGGCGGAAGGCATCGAGAAATTCATGCACGCGCGCTACGTCGGGCAGAAGCGTTTCTCGCTCGAAGGTGGCGAGACCCTGATCCCGATGCTCGACGAACTGATTCAGCGCGCTGGGCGCGATGGCTCGCGCGAGGTCGTTATCGGTATGGCGCACCGCGGTCGCCTCAACGTGCTCGCCAACATCATCGGCAAACCGCCGGCGCAGATCTTCGACGAGTTCGAAGGCCGCCGCCAGGCGCTCGACGAGGGCATACTGTCGTCCGGTGACGTGAAGTATCACAAGGGCTTTTCGAACGACGTCGACACGCCCGGAGGCCTGATCCATATCACCCTGGGTTTCAACCCCTCGCATCTCGAAATCATCAGTCCCGTGGTGCACGGCTCGGTACGTGCCCGTCAGCAACGGCGCCGCGACCGCAAGGGTGAACAGGTTCTGGCGGTGATCCTGCACGGCGATGCCGCGTTCGCCGGCCAGGGTGTGAACATGGAAATGTTCAACATGTCGCAGGCGCGTGGTTTCGCGGTCGGCGGCACGGTGCACGTCGTCATCAACAACCAGATCGGCTTTACAACCAGCAACGTCCTCGACAGCCGCTCGACGACCTACTGCACCGACGTCGCCAAGGTCGTCGAGGCGCCGATCTTCCACGTCAACGGCGACGACCCCGAAGCAGTGGTCTTCGTCACCCGACTCGCGCTCGACTACCGCAACCGCTTCCACAAGGACGTCGTCATCGACCTCGTATGCTATCGCCGGCATGGCCACAACGAGGCCGATGAGCCAGCGGTCACGCAGCCGATGATGTATCAGAAGATCCGTAACCATCAGCCCGTGCGTGCATCCTATGCCGATCATCTGATCGCCGATCAGCTGATCTCCCCCGCAGAGGCGCAGGGTTACGTCGAGGAGATTCGCGCCGAGTTCGAAAAGGGCCATTGCGTCGGCCGCTCGTCGGTATGTCGCGTCAACAACCCGTTCCACGTCGATTGGTCGGCCTATCGCGGCATTCGCTGGAACCACGCCACCGATACCACGTTCGACCCCGCGCGATTCGAGGCATTGGCCGGCCAGATCGTGACACCGCCCGGACACTTCAATCTGCATCCGCGCGTCAAACGCATCATGGACGATCGCCGGCTCATGGCGCAGGGCGACAAGCTGGTCGACTGGGGCTTCGCCGAGAACATGGCATACGCGACACTGCTCGACGAGGACGTACCCATCCGCATTTCCGGTCAGGACTGTCGGCGCGGGACTTTCTTCCATCGTCACGCCATGCTGCGTAACCAGGATGACGGCAGCAGCTATATCCCGCTGCGTCACCTGCACAAGGGACAGCCGAACTTCACCGTGATCGACTCGGTGCTGTCGGAAGAAGCCGTGCTCGCTTTCGAGTACGGTTACGCGACCACGACACCGAGCGGGCTGACGATCTGGGAAGCCCAGTTCGGCGATTTCGCCAACGGTGCACAAGTCGTCATCGATCAGTTCATCACCTCCGCCGGTGCCAAGTGGGGCCTGTATTGCGGCCTCGTGATGCTGTTGCCGCACGGCTATGAAGGCCAGGGACCGGAACACTCGTCGGCCAGACTCGAGCGCTACATGCAGTTGTGTGCCGAGCACAACATCCAGGTCTGCTCACCGACGACACCGGCTCAGATATTCCACCTGTTGCGGCGACAGATGCGGCGGCCGTTCCGTCACCCGCTGATCGTGATGTCGCCGAAGAGCCTGCTGCGCCACCCGCTCGCCGTGTCGTCGATCGACTCGTTGTGCAACGGACGGTTCGAGAACGTCATCGACGAGGTCGACCCGATCGATCCGGAAGGCGTGACGCAGGTGGTGATGTGTACGGGCAAGGTCTATTACGACCTGCTGCAGGCGCGCCGCACACGCGAACTCAGTCATGTCGCACTGGTCCGCCTGGAACAGCTCTATCCGTTCCCACGCGACGATTTCGAAACCATGGTCACACGTTATCCCAACGCCAAGCTGTTCGTGTGGTGCCAGGAAGAACCGCAGAACCAGGGCGCGTGGGACCAGATCAAACACCGTTTTCATACCCTGCATGCACAGGGCCGCGAGCTCATCTACACCGGCCGGCCCTCGGCAGCCGCGCCCGCCACCGGCTATCACCAGGTGCACCAGGAAGAACAAGAGAAACTGGTCGACGACGCGCTTACCGGGCGTCGCGATCCATCGATGAACCGAAGGGGCTGATATATGTCGACCGAAGTACGCGTACCTACCCTGCCCGAGTCCGTCAGCGACGCGACCGTACTCACCTGGCACAAGAAGCCTGGCGACGCGATCGCGCGCGACGAGAATCTTGTCGACCTCGAAACCGACAAGGTTGTGCTCGAAGTACCGTCACCCGTCGCTGGGGTGCTCAAAGAACAGGTCGTCGAAGCAGGCAGCGTGGTCACGGCTGACCAGCTGCTGGCCGTCGTCGAGGCAGGCGCGAGCGCGGCGCCCACAACCGAACCGCCGACATCACCCGAGAAGATCAAGGAACAGGAGGCTGCCGCTGAACCGCCGGCCACGCGACAGGCGCCGGTCGCCGAGAGTGACAGTGACGACAGCGGCGATACGGTGCTCACACCCGCCGTTCGACGCCTGGTGAAAGAACTCAACATCGACGCCAGCAAGATCGTCGGCACCGGCAAGAATGGCCGGATACTCAAATCCGACGTCATGGCCTATCTCGATCAGCAGACATCGACCGACGACGCCGATCTGCGTGCGGCCGCACCCGCCATCGGCGGCACCGTGGACGCCCGTCAGGAGAAGCGCGTACCGATGACGCGGCTGCGCGCACGCATCGCAGAACGCCTGCTGGAGGCACAACGCAACGCGGCGATCCTCACCACGTTCAACGAGGTCAACCTCAAGTCCGCCATGGACCTGCGCGCACGGCACAAGGACGCCTTCGAAAAGGCGCACGACGTGCGTCTCGGCTTCATGTCGTTCTTCGTCAAGGCGGCGGTCGAGGCGTTGAAGAAGTTCCCCGTCGTCAACGCGTCGGTCGACGGCAACGACATCGTCTATCACAACTATTTCGACATCGGTGTCGCGGTCGGGTCTCCGCGCGGCCTGGTCGTACCGATCCTGCGCAACACCGATCAGATGTCGTTCGCGCAGATCGAAGACACGATTCGCACTTTCGGTGAGAAAGCCAAGGACGGCTCATTGAGCTACGAGGAACTGACGGGCGGCACCTTTACGATATCCAACGGTGGCGTATTCGGCTCGATGCTGTCGACACCGATCCTCAACCCGCCGCAGAGCGCGATCCTCGGCATGCATAACATTGTCGAGCGACCCGTGGTCGAGAACGGCGAGATCGTGATCCGCCCGATGATGTATCTGGCGTTGTCGTACGATCATCGCATCATCGACGGCCGCGAGGCGGTACAGTTCCTGGTAACGATCAAGCAGTGTATGGAAGACCCGGCCCGCATGCTGCTCGGCGTGTGACCACGCGCCGACGGCACCTCGGCCAACGTGCGTGCACGGCTGCGGTCGCGCACGCACGCCCCACCCCAGACAGCCGGCTGGATCGCCTGCGGCGATCGATCGGTGCGCGATCCGCGCACACCGCAACCTTTACCAAGTGACGCCCCATGACGATCATCAAGCAAGCCGATCTGATCCAAAGCATTGCCGATGCATTGCAGTTCATCTCGTACTATCACCCGCTGGATTACATTCAGGCCGTCGGGCGCGCGTACGAGCGCGAGCAGTCACCGGCCGCAAAAGACGCGCTGGCGCAGATCCTCACCAATTCGCGCATGTGCGCGGAGGGACACCGCCCCATCTGCCAGGACACGGGTGCCGTGGTCGTCTTCCTCAAGGTCGGAATGAACGTGCACTTCGAGGGCGACATGGCGCTGAACGACATGATCAACGAGGGCGTTCGCCAAGCCTACCTGCATCCCGACAACAAGCTGCGGGCATCGATGGTGTCACCGCCGATCGGCAAGCGCATCAATACCCGAGACAACACGCCGGCGATCATCTACACGGACATCGTTCCCGGCGATCGTGTGGATATCGCGCTCGCCGCCAAAGGCGGCGGTTCGGAGAACAAGTCCAAGTTCACCATCCTCAATCCCAGTGACAGCCTCGTCGATTGGGTGGTGAAAACACTGCCGACCATGGGCGCAGGCTGGTGTCCGCCCGGCGTGCTCGGTATCGGGATTGGCGGCACAGCCGAAAAAGCCATGTTGCTGGCGAAGGAATCGCTCATGGCACCGATCGACATCGACGAGCTGCGGGCGCGCGGAGCGCAGAATCTGATCGAAGAACTGCGTCTGGAGATCTTCGACCGCGTCAACGCGCTAGGCATCGGCGCACAGGGCCTTGGCGGCCTCACCACGGTCGTCGACGTCAAGATCCTCGAGTACCCGACGCACGCCGCTTCGCTGCCGATCGGCATGATTCCGAACTGTGCGGCGACGCGCCACGTCGAGTTCCATCTCGACGGCAGCGGTCCCGCGGTTCTGACACCGCCACGGCTCGAAGACTGGCCCGACGTCACCTGGAAGATCAGCGAGTCCGCGAAACGCGTCAACCTCGATACGCTGACCGCCGAGGAGGTGCAGACCTGGCAACCCGGCGACCGCCTGCTGTTGAACGGCAAACTGCTCACGGGTCGTGACGCGGCCCACAAACGCATCCAGGAACTGCTCGACAGCGGTCAGGGATTGCCGCCGGGCGTCGATTTCACCAACCGGCTCATCTACTACGTCGGCCCCGTCGATCCGGTACGCGACGAGGTTGTGGGCCCGGCCGGACCGACCACGGCCACGCGCATGGACAAGTTCACCGAAATGATGCTGACGCAGACAGGGCTGATCGGCATGGTCGGCAAGGCCGAGCGCGGTCCGGTAGCCATCGAGGCGATCAAGAAGCATCGGGCCGCCTACCTGATGGCTGTCGGCGGTGCCGCTTACCTGGTGTCGCAGGCAATCCGTGCGGCACGCGTGGTTGCGTTCGAAGATCTCGGCATGGAGGCGATCTACGAATTCGAGGTGGCGGACATGCCGGTGACGGTGGCCGTCGATGCCAACGGCGAGTCTGTGCACACCACCGGACCCGCGGAATGGCGAGTCAAAATCAGTGACCTGGGGCTTAACGGCAGCGGGGCCTGACGAACCACCCTCTTCCGACGGCACACGCCAGAAATGCACTGGCCAGTCACGCACGCAGCCATGACACGCGCGGTAGCCGCGCAGCAATCTGGTACCGATCCGCCACGCGCGCACACCGCCCCAGCTTGGTGATGCCCTCAGGGCCGCCTTTCGGTAGCGGATGTCAGGTTGAGCGCATCAGCGCTGCGCCTGGGTGCGCAGGTCTGAGTCGTTCTCGGACGGCAACAACACCGTCTCGCGGAAAATGGTCTCGTTGAACAGCGAGTGATCTGGCGTGTACTCGCTGACGCAGTCGATGGTGTCATCCAGCGCCACCGACGAGATGCGCACGTAGGCGTGCTTGGAACGACGAAAGAGATCACGCACCGCCGACGATTTCTTCGCCATCGACACCACGCTCTCACGCATGTCGACGATGTATGCCGTGCGGATACCGCGATGCTCGGTGGGTGGCCCGGCTTGGCGCAGCGTCACGCCCAAGGTGCGCAGCATGCGTGCGAATGCATCGGTGATGAGCATGATGCAGAAATTGATGTCGCGCTTGAGCGCGTAGATGCCGGCAGCCCGAATCATGCCCAAGGTGGCTTCGAACTGCTGCTTCTTGCCGATCGCGCCGATACCCCAGGCCTCGAGCGAGTTCGGGTCGGGTTCAAGCTGGCTGTTCACATCGACATTCGAACGGTTGCTGATGATGCAAAAGCGAGAGATCTCCCCCACCGGCATGTTGGGGTCATCCAGCATGCTGCGATCGAAGGCATTGAGGCTGTCGACAGGCAACGGCCGGCCGCGTTTGGGCAGCACCAGGCGGGTGGCCGCTACCCACTGCCGGGTGTCCTTGTTCTGCACGATGAAGTGCGCCGATTGATCGTCCCAGGCGTCCGTTTCCTGGGCGGCAGAAAATGCCTCGGGATCCTCGAACCCTTTGTCTAGGCAGAACACCTGGTATCGGATCCGTTGGTGCAAAACGACGCCGAACGGAGTGTCCGCGAAGCAAACGCGAAACGTGTCGTCAAACATTCACAACTCCGTTTGGGCTAGGTTAACTCTGTCAAACTCAAGGAAACTGCCCCGATTCCGCTAAAGGAGCAGTAGATTCTTATTCTAGTGTGATTCACCGTGCAATTAGCGCACCCTATCGCAAAACTGGCGAAGCTCTGGCATCTGTCGAGGATGGACCTGGTCGAGCCATACCGCGAGTTTTTCACCATTACCTTGGCAGATACCGACGAACTCCGCAAAGAGGTATTTCGCCTCCGCTACGACGTTTACTGCAGAGAATTGGGCTGGGAAGCCGCAGAAAACTTTCCCGACCAACTCGAGCGCGACATTTATGATGACTCATCGCGCCACTGCCTGCTCAAACACAACCGCAGCGGACTTTTTGCCGGCACCGTACGCATGGTCATGACCCGTGACTCCGACCACGAACCGACCATTCCGCTCATCGAGCACTGCGGCGACAATTTGTACGACGGACCGTTTCACCCCTCGCAGATGCCCGGCGGTAGCTACGGCGAGATCTCCCGGCTGGCGCTGCGCAGCGAATTCCGCCGCCGTAACGGTGAACAAAGTAGCCCCGACGGCCACGGTGAGCACCTTTTCGAATGGAGCCAGGACGAACGCCGGCGGTTTCCCCATATCGCTCTCGGCCTCTACCTTGGCGCATCCGCCGTCGGCTTGGCCGAAGGAGCGGATGGCGTGTATGCCATGATGGAACCGAGGCTCGCGCGGCACTTGCGGTTTGCCGGTATCCGCTTCGAACAAGTCGGCGATCCGATCGAGTTCCGCGGCCTAAGGGCACCGTTTTATATATCGCGCAAGATCCTGTTGCGCTACCTGAGTCGCCCGCTGCGCAGGCTGCTGTTCGCCATTGCCGAAGACATGCAGCTCGACGTGTAGCCACCCGTTAGTTGTATTATCACTTCAATGAAATCAGCCAAACAGCTGATTTTTTTATTTCTTTCTTCTCGACGGTGTAACCCTGATCCAGCACCCCACCCATCGACGTACGGTGAGGGCCCTGAAGCACGCAGAAAAGCGACCGCATCCGGCTGACGGAGGCTGTCGCCACGCAAAAAGCTGACAGGCCCTCGGCAACCGTCCCAGCCATCCGAGCGCACCGCCGGAGCGGATTCGCATTCACTGCGGGCAACGTGCTGAACAGGGGAAAATGCAAAGCCCCGCAAGAAAAAGCCCCATCCGTAATGGATGGGGCTTTTCCGTTTTTTGTCAGGCATCGGCGGAAGGAAGGCATTGCTGCCTGACACATTCCACCGACTCGCCTGCTCGCCTCTGGCGCGTCAGTCGTCAGCTATTTTTACGACGACGGCCGACGAAACCCAGACCCAGCAGGCCTGCGCTCAGAACGCCCAGCATGCTCGGCTCAGGAACGTAGGCGAAGCTGAAGTCCGAACGGTCACGGACACCGAAGTTGGCCAGGTCCGGAGTCAGGTTGTTACCCGAAGCGAACACTTCGGACAGCACGTCGCCAGCCAGCGCTTCGTAGATCACGCTCGAGGTGATCTGGAAACCACCGTACTCCGTAACACCCGGGATACCGGCAGCCATATCGGCCGGCGTATCGGCGAGGTCGTCACCGGTGAAGCTGTCATTCACGCCGCCCAGACCCGTTGCGATCATCAGGGTGCCGTCGATGGTGTTCGTCAGCGCGGTGGCGAAGTCCAGCGTGCCGGCGTTGGCTTTGATGTCGAGGTCGTCGTCACCGTCTTCGAAGAACAGCGACAGTGCGCCGGTCAGATCGACCGGGCCGAAGGTGCTCAGGTCGATGCCGAAGATGTTTTGCCAATCCGAGCTCGAAGCCAGACCGAAGGTCAGGTCAACCGAGTCATAGACGATGCCACCCGGGTTGGCGGTGTCGTTCGGGGTCATGGCGTCAATCGAAGCGATGCTGCCCAGGAAGATGCCCGTGAACTCGAAGCCAGCGACGCCGAGGTCGGTGCCGTTTACGTTTTCGATGTCAATGAAGCCGCCGAAGACGTCGCCCGCAGCAATTGAGGTGTTCGTGACCGGCGTGTAGCCGCCCATGCCGTCCGGACGCAGAATGAACTCGGCGCTGATGTCGTTCAGCTGGTTAAAGCCGACGTTGAGCACGCTTTCCAGCAAGGCAGCGTTTGCCGCACCGCTAGCGCCCGCAAAAGCGATGGCAGACGCGAGTGCCGTTTGTTTGAAGTTGAACTTCATTTCGTTCTCCAAAAGTTTTTCGGTGATCGTTTGCTTTACCTTCGGAATGCCTTGCAATCCGATGACTAACAGTGAGCAGAATGCGTGCCAAACAATTTTTTTAGTTATTTTTCTTTAAGTTACGCTGTACCACCCACACCCAGAAAGCTGCCGCTGTAAAATTTTCGGACACCCGTTAACGGCTAAATCAACGGCGGGAATAGGCGTTAAACGAGAGGACCCCGCGCACAAGATCCCAACGACTCAGGACGCGAATCAAGGCAATTATAGAACACGTCGCCCCGGTTTCTCCTACCCGGCCACGTGCCGTATGTCGCGCAAGATGCCGCGGATGCCCGGTGAAATGTCGCGTTCAGGCCGTTTTCTCGGTGCCACGCGGTGCGGATGACAAGGGCACCCGCGCCGGGCTCTTAGGCCAGCCACGGGAACGCGATTCTTTTCTGGCGCACTGACGACCTCGGTTAATGTCGCCAGTGGCCCCTAGCCGACCATGCGACGATACAGACCGGATGCCCTTTGACGTCGAATACGCGCTGTAAAGGCGGCCGTACGTCATTGATTTCCGGCATAGACCAGCAGGCGTCGAAACGCTTCCGGCCACGCCGACGCGGTGCGCAGAAAGAAACCGCTCCCTGCTCGAGGGCTCGTCACGCCAGGACCAAGCCTTCCACCAACCGGCGCCGCGTACCTCGCATGGCGCCACCCGCAACGCATCGCAGAATCTTGGCTGCACACGTGATGCCGCTTCGCCGGTCGGCGGCAGCGACGCAGCCCGACACCGCGCGCCAAGCGCTTCGGCGCCCACAACGATAGGGATGCGACGTGGCGTCACGTGGCACGAGGCGTCGACTGCCAAACCCAGCAGATGGACGGCGCTTGCCTCGCTGCACACAGCGTGTCGCTCAACTTTCTCAACAAGCAACCGCTTGTTGTTAAGATCAGTGACACCCAATGCAGTCTCCATTCCCAAAGGCCCAAGTCATCATGCGTTTTAGGACAGCGATCTCCGCTCTCGTGTTTGCGACCATCGCGTTGCTTTCTGGATGTACCGACCTCTCGCCCGACGCCTTGATCAACAGGGCGGAGCAAGCCTTTGCCGAGAAGCGCTTCAACGCCGCTGTCATCGATCTCAAGGCCGTACTTCGCGCCAACCCGAACCATGCCCGTGCACGCTGGTTGCTAGGCGAGCTGTATCTCGAGACACAGGACGGCGCGTCGGCGGAGAAAGAGTTCAGACGGGCCGCGTCGCTTGGCGTAAGCGAGGACGGCACCGTGCCGCAGGTGGCGCGCGCATTGCTGCTGCAGCACAAGATCGACGATGTGATCGCGCTGACGACGAAGGAGACGATCTCGCCGCGTGCTTCCGGCGAGCTCGCCGCCGCGCAGGCGGCCGCATATCTGTTGAAAAAAGACGAGAAAGCGGCGGAACAACGGTTGGCGACGGCGAAACAACTTGCCCCTGAATCGACCTACGTCCGATATGTCGAAGCGCTTTCATTGCTGCTCGAAGGCCAGAAAAAAGAGGCCAAAGCCATCGTGCAGTCAATTCTCGAGAACGACTCGACCCGTGGTGAAGCCTGGGCCCTTCTTGGCGACATCCACCGCAGCGAAGGCAGCCTCGTGGAAGCCGAGGAAGCGTATACCAAAGCGATAGCCAATCGCTTCGTCAACCTCGACGAGCGTATCAAGCGCACCCAGGTACGTGTCGCACTATCCAATTTCGATGCTGCTTTCAAGGATGTGCAGGTGCTGCTGAAACAAGCGCCCAAATCCGCGCAGGTGCAACGTATTGCGGGCATCCTCTATTTTCAGCGCGAAGATTACCAGAACGCTGAAGAGAAGCTCTCACTAGCGCACGACGGCAATCCCAATGACATCGCGACATTGTTCTTCCTCGCGACCACGGAGACACTGCTGGGCAACCAGAATCAGAGCCGACAACTTGCCGAACAGCTGGTCGCCGCACAACCCCGTTTCGTTCCGGGACGAAAACTGCTGGCCATCCTGCAGATCCGCGCGGGTGATGGGCAACAGGCCGAGGCGTTGCTCCGCCCCGTCGTCAATGCGCTCCCCCACGACCAGGAAGCAAAGAAGCTCCTGGCAACGAGCCTGTTGATGCGAGGCAGTCGCGAAGAGGCGTCGGCGATTTTCGACGAACTCGCCAGCAACCAGCCGGGCTCCGCCTCCGCGCAGCTACGTGCGGGCGTCGGTCAAATCGGTGCCGGTGACATCCAACGCGGTATCGAGACGTTGTCGTCTGCAGCCACACTCGCGCCGGATGATCCCGACGTCATTTCCGTCGTGGTCGGCAATCTGCTGCAGCAACGCGCAATGGACGATGCGCTCGCGTCGTCCAAACGATTCGCCGATACGCAACCCAATAATCCGAGAGCCCTGAACCTGCTCGCCGGTGTATACCTTGCTCGCCAGGAAACCGATCGTGCCATCGAAACGCTCAACAGGGTGCTCGAACAGGCGCCGGGGGATCCGGCAGCAAGCATCATGCTGGCCAACATCGAGAAATCCGCAGGCAACAGCGCGAAGGCATCGAGCCTGATTCAAGCCGCATTGGACAGGCACCCGGATGATCTGCAATTGCTCATGCAACGTGCTGAAGCGGCGCTCACCGAGAAACGCACAGCGCAGGCGCTGTCACTGCTCGAGCGCGCGATGACGGGCCATCCCAAGGAGCTGGCACCTCGATTGACGTTGGCCCGCGTGCACCTGGACAACGGCGAGCCCACAAAAGTGCTCGAAGTGCTCGGCGATGCCGATCCGCGCGACGAAAGAGTCGTTGTGGCGAAGGCAGATGCGTATTACCGACTCGACCAGAAGGTCGACGCCAAGCGGGAACTCGAGCAACTCGTGATCTTGCGGCCCGACTATTTCCCCGCCCATTTTCAATTGGCAAAGATCGATGCCGACTTGGGCGACTTGCCGAGTACGGAGCGTCACCTCGTCGCGGCACTGCAGATCGCGCCCGACGATCCGCGGGCACTGCTCGCGCGCGTTCGTTTACTCGCACTGCGCGGCAAGGTCAATGAAGCGCAGCGCATGCTGAGCGAAGCACCGCTGGCGGCAGACGATCCCGAGCTCGAAGCGACACGCCTGTATCTGGCGCAGCAGACCGGAAACACCAACTCGCAGCTCTCCCACGCCGAGAAGCTGTACGAAATGGAGCCCGATGCAAACAATGCGGTGACGTTGAGTTCGGCGCTCATCAACGCCAGCCGACCCGACGAAGCGGAGGCCGTGCTGCAATCTCAGCTCGCAAAGGACCCGACGAACCTGTTCATCAGGAGCCAGCTGGCAACGCTTTATTCGCATCGTGGCAAGGACGACGAGGCAATCCGGCAACTGCGTAAAATCGTTGAAGCGCGACCCAACGACATGTTTGCGCTCAACAATCTCGCATGGCTGTTGCGCAAGACGTCGCCCGACGAAGCGCTTACTTTCGCCAAGCGCGCCGTGGAAGACAATCCGAGATTCTCGCCGGTACTCGACACCTATGCCGCGCTGCTTTCAGAGCGCGGCGATCACCGCTCGGCATTGCGCGTGATCAACGACGCGATCGCCAACGCCAACGACGCCAATCCGTATCGGATCAGGCGGGCCGAGATCTACTTCCGCTCAGGTGATCAGCGCGCGGCGACCGAAGACCTGGAGCTGGTGCTGCATTCGAGCCCGAAACCGGTCGACGAGAATAATGCCCGCCGCCTACTGTCGTCGGCGGGCGCTCACCTGCGCTGACCCGCGGCGCGACCGTCGCTGTCACCGACGCAGGTGGCAGCGACATGCGCTGCGCGCGACGGGGGCACGCCGTGGTGTCGCGACCATTTCAGGACCCGCGACAATCCTCTCGTGCATCACGCGATCCTACCTCTGTCCGACCCGCAACACGGTGCTCCTACCCGCTTGCCGGGCAGATGACGATCCCGCGGCGCTGGTCATCAACACTGTTGACGACGTCGTTCAGCCACGCTTGCCTACTTCGGGAAGTAGCTGTCGATGATGCCGGGAAGATACGCCTCGGCAGCAGGTAGTTCGATTGCGGCCTGAGACTGCAGGAAGTGGCGGGTCGAGCGGCCGTCGAACGTCTGCGGCGACTTGAGATATTCGAGCAGCATCGGCAGCGTATTCATGCGTCGTTTCACGTCGGCTGGCGCAGTCAGGGTCACCATGCGCATGATCAACATGAACAGACCGGCGGGAAGCTGCCTGATTGACGGCAATCGCGCATCACGGTTACGGCGCAGGGCGTCACGCGTCCATTGCTGTACGCGTGTGAGCTCAACCTCCATATCCGACCCCGAACAAAGATTGAATATCCTGCCGTCGACAGCACGCGACTGCACTGCCCATGCCACGGCATCGGCGACGTAGTCGACCGGAACCGTGTCGAGGCATGCCCCGGCGAGCGCGGGCTGCAGGCCCTTGGTGTGTCTGCCGGAGAGGAACTCGCACAGGTAGAAGAAGATCTGATGACGCAGAATGTCGCCGTCCGATGCACCGACCACCATGCTCGGCCGATGCACCGTCAGGTGCACCGTCGCGGGCCGCTGCCAGGTGCGTAGCAGGTCTTCGGCTTCGGCTTTCGCCTGCTCATACGTGTTGTGGAAGGTACGTGGCTCGGTAACCCAACTATCAGTGAGTGCACCAACCATGTTGCCGGCGACACCGACGGTACTCACGAACGCCACGCTGGCGTCACGACCCTGGGCGGTCACACCCTCGGCGAGCGCGATGACGTTGCGTGCCGAACCGACCGCATGTTGCCGCGCCTCGTCGAGCGGCAGATTCATGCGCACCACGCCTGCTGCGTGCACGATGTAGCTGCACGCAGCGACGACTGCCTGCCAGTCAGCGTCCGACATACCGAAGTTCGGTAGGCCCATGTCGCCGGCCACGGCATGCACCCTGCCCCGCCATGCCGTGTTGTCCAACGCCTGCGGGCCCCAAAGCCGGAAAACATCGTCGAGGCGCGCCCGCAGTTTTTCCGCATCTGCCGCACGAATCAGCACCCATACCTGGGCGTCTGTGGTCGCCAGGAGGCGATGCAGGATGGCACTGCCGACATTTCCGGTCACGCCGGTCACGAAGAAGTTCATAAGCGCACCATATAGGTTGCGTGGTCCAGTGTCGCAACGGTGGACGACGACATCGCATCGGCTTCGAGAAAGGTGTAGAGCTGGTCGATAGCCGACTGATGTTTTGCCTCGATCGCTTTGCGTTTGAGTTTCAGGTTCGCGGTAAGCTCGCCGGTCAGCGGACTGAAAGGCGTACTCAGCACGAGCGCACCCGCCGGCCGCTTGTATTCTGGTAAACCGTCCAGCGACGCGGCCAGTCTTTCACGAAATGCGTCCAACCATTGCTCACCGTCGCGGGTGATGCCCGGTTTGACCGTCACGAGCGTGGCCAGGAACTTGCGCCCCGCGCCCAGCACGACGGCCTGGTCGGCGACACCGCTGTCGAGGAGATGTGCCTCGATCTCGACCGGCGAGATCCTGCGCCCGGTATTGGTCTTGAAGACCTCCGACTTGCGCCCGCGCAACCAGACGAACCCATCGGCATCGATCTCGGCGAAATCGCCGCTGGCCAGAAAGCCGTCCTGATCCAGCTTCACCACGTCTTCCGTGCCGAGGTACTTGCGACACACACCGGGTCCGCGACACAGCAACTCGCCGTCGTCGGCGACGCGTACTTCGTTCGCCGACATCACCCTTCCGACGCTGCCACGCCGGCGTGCATTAACACGATTGCAGGCGATCGGCACGATGTTCTCGCTGAGACCGTAGGCCTCGAGGACCGGCATCCCCATGGCATCGAAGTTGCGCAACAACCAATCCGGCATGGGTGCCGAGCCGCTGATGAAAAAAGCGATGCGCCCCCCGAAGGCTTCGCGTACCGGGCGCATCGCACGCCTGCACAGCCAGCGCGAGATCGCGGCGACCGCACCACGCCCGTCGGTCCTGGCCATCGCAGCCAGAATCACGCGCCCGCTACCCAGCGGCATGGCTTCGAGTTTCGCCCGAACGCCCTCGAACACCTTCTCGAAGAATCGGGGCACGGCGATGAGCACGCTCGGCTGTATCTGCGGCAACTCCTGCATCAGTGCGCGTGGATTGGAAACGAAGTAGACGGGCGCGCCGACGCGCATCGCGCATAGATTCACCACGCGCTGAAAGAGATTGGAAAGCGGCAACCAGCACACGGTCCGTGCGCGGTCGTCGATCTCGGGGAAGGCGTCGAGTATGGCGCTCACGGCGGTGACGAGCTGCTGCCGCGAGTACGCAATACCCTTGGGCTTGCCCGTGCTCCCCGAGGTGAATACGACCGTCGCCATGTCGTCGGTCTGATCCGCGAGCCACGATGCCGAAGGAAGTGGATCGTTGGGCCGCTCACCGGTCAGCATCACACGCGCCGAGAGCGCCGACTGCTCGTTGGCCAGGGATACCTGGAGGGTCTTGGCAATCGGTGCGGGACGCGATTCGCCGAGCTGTGTCGCCGTGGCGTCGTCGACGATCAGCACACTCACCTCGCTGACACCGACGATATGGCGGAAGTTGTCGCCGAGGTCATGCGTGTCGAGCCCAACGACGATCGCACCGAGATCGAGGCAGGCAATGTGGAAGACCTCCCAACTGATACACGTCGGCAACAACAGACCGACAACGGTACCCCGCCCGATACCACTGCTTTGCAGCAGCCGTTTCGCATCCTCGACCAGCACCTGCAATTGTCCCCAGCTCAGCGGAGACCATGGCGCGTCGCTCTCTGCACGATGAAAAAACGCGGGCTGTGCCTGCGAGACCTTCCTTTCCCCCAGCAGCCACTGCATCAGTTCCGTCCCTTGCTGCATAGCGGCCTCAGCGCGAGAGGATCGGCGGATCGTAAGCGCCCCGCGGTCGATTGACGGCCAGCTGATCCTCGTCGAGTTCCAGCCACTTCATCGAACGCCGAACCTCGGCGCCGAGCAGTATCTTGTGTGAAATCATGAAATCGACCAATGGACCGAGGATCTTCCACTGCGCAAGGCTGGCCTTGCCCTCACGAATCAGCGCGGCGAACTCCGGCAGGTAGGGGTTGTAGCCGAAGTGCTTGAGATCCGAATACATCAACAGCCAGTTGATCGGGTAGTTGCTGAATATCGGGCTCGCATGCTTGGAGCTCTTGACCAGACCCAACCTGACCACCTCCTTCATGATCTCGTCCTGATCGTAGGGCCACGCGTGATAAGGCGCGAGATAGCGCGGGAAACGCGTGCCAGCCGGATAGTGTGCGGGATCGAAAAAGCGCAGCAGTTCGTCTTCGCTGAACTCGCCGCAGGCCTTCATCTCCGGTGGTGTCCATTCGACCGTTTCGATCAATTCGCGCGAAAACTCGTACAGCATGCGCTCGGGCTCGGGCTGGCCAGGCGAATAGCCGGCGAGGATCAGGGGGATGCCCTTCTCGACCGCGACCTTGATCGCATCACCCTCGAACAGCGGTGCGTACACATAGGACACCGAGTACACCGCACCGCGCTCTTCCTGGTGGCGCAGGATGTAGCGAAACGCCTTGCGATAGAACGATTCCGGCGGACGGAAGACGAGATGGTCGATATCGAGTTTTTCCGTCGTCGTACGGATGTTGTGCCACGCGATATCGGGAATATTGACGTCGGTCGTATAGGCCAGCACGCGCAGGTGCGGGTACTGTGACTTGAGTTTGTACAGCAAATAAACGCTGTCCTTGCCGCCACTCAACGGTACCAGGCAGTCGTACTCACCGTCACCCTTGACCTCCGCGAGCGTGCGTTCGAGGTCGGCTTCGCGCTCTGCGCGTCCCGTGTCGTCGGCTCTAGACGTACCTGCCGTGTGATCCACGCACAGATTGCATACGCCATTGCTGCCGATCTGCACGCCAGGCACCTTGTCCGTGATCAGGCAATTCCTGCACTTGGCCAATTCCATCCACCCCGCTAATCAGGATCTCCACCCTTCGCTCGACGACGCGATCGCCCTGCACACCGTCACGACGCACGCTGCACCGAGCGTTCGGCGATGGCAGTCGGTCAGGCGGCACCGATCAAGGTGTACTGGCCTTGATGCTCAGTGCGTGCAGCTCGTCGCTCGCGATCTGATCACTAACTGTAGCCAACACCATGCGATGACGCTGGATCAGGCTCTTGCCGGCAAACGCCTCACTGACGACCACGGCCTCGAAGTGCCGCCCGTCACCGCTCACGTCAACCTTCGCGCCCGGCAGGCCAGCTTCGATCAGTGATTTAACCTTGTCGATTTCCATCGTGCGTCTCCCATCGTTAATCGGTCATTCCCGCGATTTCTGAATAAAAATCTTGTTACAGCTCGCGTGTCGCAAGGAATCGGATATCGGGCCAGCGCTCTATCGTGAGATTCAGATTGACGCGGGTCGGCGCGAGATAGACGAGCTGGCCGTCACCGTCTTCGGCGAGGTTGTCGTAGGCTTTCTCGCGGAACCGCTTGAGCTCCTTGTCGTCTTTGCACACCACCCAGCGCGCCGCCTGCACACCCACCGCTTCGACCACGGCGTCGACGCCATATTCGCCCTTCAGCCGATGCGCCGCGACGTCGAACTGCAGTACACCCACGGCACCGAGGATGAGGTCGTTGTTGCGCAGCGGCCGGAACACCTGGGTGGCCCCCTCCTCGCTGAGCTGGACGACACCTTTCTGCAGCTGCTTCATCTTCAATGGGTCCTTCAGCACCACGCGTCGGAACAGTTCCGGTGCGAAGTACGGGATGCCCGTGTACTTCAGCTCCTCGCCCTCGGTGAAGGTGTCGCCGATCTGGATCGTGCCATGGTTGTGCAGGCCGATGATGTCGCCCGGCCATGCCTCGTCGACCTGTGAACGTTCGTCGGCCTGAAACGTGATCGCATTGGCGACCTGCACGGTCTTGCCGATGCGCACGTGCTTCATCTTCATGCCTTTCTTGTAGCTGCCAGAGCAGACGCGCAGGAAAGCCACGCGGTCACGGTGCGCGGGATCCATGTTCGCCTGGATCTTGAACACGAAGCCCGAGAAGCGTTCTTCGCCAGGTTCGACAGTGCGCTGTTCGGTCGCCCGCGGACGTGGTGCAGGTGCGTACTCGGCAAAGGCATCGAGCAGTTCCTCAACGCCGAAATTGTTGATCGCCGACCCAAAGAACACGGGTGTCTGCTCACCACGTAGGTAGGCATCGAGATCGAAATCATGGCTCGCGCCGCGCACCAGCTCGACCTCGTCGCGCAGTTCCTGTGCCTGGTCACCGAGCAGCTCGTCGAGCCGAGGATTGTCGAGACCGTGAATCTTCTCGCCCTGTGCGATGCGTCCGCCATGGTTGGGGTCATACAGGTGAACGGTCTCGTCACGCAGATCGAGCACCCCCTTCAGCCGCTTGCCCATGCCGATGGGCCATGTGATCGGCGCACATTGGATCTTCAGAACCTGTTCGACTTCGTCGAGCAGTTCGATCGGATCGCGTCCCTCGCGGTCGAGCTTGTTGATAAACGTGAGGATGGGGGTGTCGCGCAGACGGCACACCTCCATGAGCTTGATCGTGCGCTCCTCGACGCCCTTGGCGACGTCGATGACCATCAACGCGGAGTCGACCGCCGTCAGCGTGCGATAGGTGTCTTCGGAGAAGTCCTCGTGCCCCGGCGTATCCAGCAGGTTGACGATCTTGCCCTTGTACGGGAACTGCATCACCGACGACGTGACCGAGATACCGCGCTGCTTTTCCAGGTCCATCCAGTCCGAGGTGGCGTGGCGTGCCGCCTTGCGACCTTTCACGGTGCCCGCAAGCTGGATGGCACCACCAAACAGCAGCAGCTTCTCGGTCAGCGTGGTCTTGCCGGCGTCAGGGTGGGAGATGATCGCGAAGGTACGTCGCAGCGCACGTTGTTTGTCGAGTTCGGACATGTCAGAGGGCGGTCGGGAAAAAGACCGCCATTATAGGTGAAGCCGGGGTGCCGACCGATATCGGCTTGTGATCCGGGCAGTGGCGGTCAGAAAACCAGTGTTCTGGCGTAAACGATAGCGTCTTCGCGACCGCGTTCCGCGGGGTAGTATTCGCGACGCTGGCCAATCTCGACGAAACCCTCGCCCTCGTACAGTGCACGTGCGGAGCGGTTGGATTCGCGCACTTCGAGAAACATGGTGTCGGCGTTGTGTTCGCTGGCAACACGAAACATCCGGCGGAGCATGCGCCGGCCGAGTCCCCGTCCCTGCCACGATGGGCCGACGCAAATGTTCAGCAGGTGGGATTCACCAACCGCGAGCGACATCACGGCGTGACCGACGATCTCGCCGTCGAGCAAACAGACCCAGCAGCTGTAGCCGACACGCAGACAGTCGCGGAGGATCCCTTCGGACCATGGGTGGCTGTAGGCACTGTGCTCCACCGCGACCACCTTGCCGAGATCATCGAGTGACATCGGGCGCAGCTCGGTCGTGGGGTCTTTGAGGACAGCACTCATCGGCAGCCGCTCGGAGAAGGTCGATTCACGCAAGTATAGCGCCGCCAAACGACAGAATTGTCAGGCCGACTTCAGCAGCCGCCAGGCGGCCTGCAGATCCTGCCACGCCTTGGCCTTTTCCTGCGGCTGACGCAGCAGGTAAGCCGGATGATAGGTGACAAGCACGGGGATATCCCCTGGATCGAAGCGATGCACGCTACCGCGCAACCGGCCGACAGGCTCTTCCGTGCCGAGCAGATTGTGCGCGGAAATGCGGCCGACGCAGAGGATGAGCTGCGGCTTGATCAGTTCGATCTGGCGCAGCAGATAGACGCGGCAGGCGGCCGCTTCCTCGACGTGCGGGTCACGGTTGCCCGGCGGCCGGCACTTGACGATATTGGCGATATAAACGGTTTCGCGCGGATAGCCGATGGCCGCGAGCATGGCGTTGAGCAGTTGCCCGGCACGACCGACGAACGGTTCGCCTTTACGGTCTTCATCGGCGCCCGGCGCTTCGCCGATCACCATCAGACGCGCATCCTGGTTGCCAACGCCAAACACCGCCTGCGCGCGTGTCGCATGGAGCGCGCATGCCGTGCAGGACGCCACGGTCGCACGCAGCGCCTCCCAATCCAGACCCGCCACGTTTTCCGTCGCATCGAGTGGTGGCGAGACCGACGGCCGGCCGTCGGCAACACGCACCCTGTCGTCTGCAAGGGGCTCTGGTCCAGCGACCGCGCGACCCGCGCTCGCCCCGTGACCGCTTTCAACCACCTGGTGCAACGACGGTTCGTCCATTGCCGCCGCCGAAACGGGGTGTCGAGACCGCCACATCTCGATGCCGATGGCGTCCAAAACTGCGCGACGACGCGCGTCCAGCATCAGACGTCGCCGCCTTGCGGGTGGGCGCGCTGCTCGGGCTCGAGCAGTTTGTTGCAGCCATTGATGTAGGCTTTCGCCGAGGCGATGACGATGTCGGTGTCGGCACCCTGGCCGTTGACCAGGCGACCACCCTTTTCCAGGCGCACGGTCACCTCGCCCTGGCTGTCGGTACCGCTGGTGATATTGTTGACCGAGTACAGTTTGAGATCGGCGCCGCTGTTGACCAGCGCCTCGATCGCCTTGTAGGCCGCATCGACAGGTCCACCGCCTTCGGCAGACACCGCACGTTCCTCGCCGTCGATACTCAGCGTCACATCGGCGTTCGGGATTTCACCGGTCTCCGACACCACGCGCAGCGACACCAGGCGGATGCGTTCGTTCTCGGCCTCGAGACCCTTTTCTGTCACGAGCGCCTGCAGATCCTCGTCGAACACCTCGTGTTTCTTGTCCGCCAGTTCCTTGAAGCGCGCAAATGCCGTGTTGAGCTCCTCTTCGCTGGCGAAGCTGATACCGAGCTCGTCGAGCCGGCTGCGGAAAGCGTTACGCCCGGAATGCTTGCCCAGGACCATGCGATTCTGTGTCCAACCCACATCCTCTGCGCGCATGATCTCGTAGGTTTCGCGGTGCTTGAGCACGCCGTCCTGGTGAATACCCGATTCATGGGCGAAGG
>JAGRHA010000175.1 GCA_020445205.1 Gammaproteobacteria bacterium | reverse complement strand
TTCCGCGCATTGTGGATCCAGCGCATCAATGCGGCCGCCCGTATGTGCGATATGTCGTACAGCCGTTTCATCGATGGCTTGAATAAGGCGGGTATCGAAGTCGATCGTAAGATGTTGGCGGATATCGCTGTGCACGACATGCCGGCGTTTGCGCAGCTCGCTGAGAAGGCCAAGGCTGCCCTCGCGAGCTGATCGCCGCAGCCGGGACACTCCCGGCGCCGTAGTCGATCGAACAACAGGGGGAAGGCCGGCCGGTCTTTCCCCTGTTTTGTTTGTGTCCCACACAGGTACCTGCTGTGGCCGTCCAGCTGAGCAACGCGGCGAGTGTTTGTGGGAGTTGGCCGTGACGTCGCGGTATTCCGATCGGAAACCGGTGGCTTCACGGCGTTGGAAAATCGAACCGCCGATCGTGGCGGGTGCGAACGGATGTAAAAACAATGAGCAATGATCTCGATGACCTTCTGTCGCAAGCGTTGCAGGCGCTGGCCGCCGCCGATGGCCTGCGTGCGCTTGATGACGTGCGCGTGCAATTTCTCGGCAAGAGCGGTTTGTTCACGGAGCGGTTGAAACAGCTTGGCAAGCTGCCTGCCGACGAACGTAAGGCGGCAGGCGCCCTGATCAACGGCGCCAAGCAGACGTTCCAGTCTGCGCTCGAAGACCGCAAGGCGGCGCTTGAGGCGGCCGAGCTCACGTCGCGTCTCGCTTCGGAACGTGTCGACGTGACCTTGCCGGGTCGCGTCGTCACTGAAGGAGGCCTGCATCCCGTCAGTCGCACGATGCAGCGTATTCGCGAATTCTTTGCCAGTGCCGGCTTCCAGGTCGCCGAGGGGCCGGAGATCGAGGACGACTTCCACAACTTCGAAGCATTGAACATCCCAGCGCACCACCCGGCGCGGGCCATGCATGACACCTTTTACTTCGACGAACACCTGTTGCTGCGCACGCACACCTCGCCCGTGCAGATCCGGCATATGCAACAGGCTGTACCGCCGATGAAAGTGATCGCGCCCGGACGCGTGTATCGCTGCGACTCCGATCTGACGCATACGCCGATGTTTCACCAGGTCGAAGGTTTCCTCGTCGACGAACACGTGAGCTTCGCGGACCTCAAGGGCATCCTGAACGCTTTCCTGCACAGTTTCTTCGAACGCGACGATCTCGAGGTGCGTTTCCGCCCATCCTACTTCCCGTTCACGGAACCCTCGGCCGAGGTGGATATCCAGTGTGTGATGTGTAGTGGGCAAGGCTGTCGTGTGTGCGGCCAGACCGGTTGGCTCGAAGTGCTTGGTTGCGGAATGATCCATCCCGAAGTCTTCCGGCACGTCGGCATCGACAGTGAGAAGTACCTCGGCTATGCGTTCGGCATGGGCGTGGAGCGACTGACCATGCTGCGTTACGGCGTCAATGACCTGCGGCTGTTTTTCGAGAACGATCTGCGTTTCCTCAAGCAGTTCGCGTGAGGCGCTGATCCGACACACATCGATGTGAGATGACAGACCGCAGAGTGGCTATCCGGCAGACGATTGCACGTTCAGCTGATGGGCCATGGACAAACAGTGAGTGGATGTCCCTGCAGCGCATGTTCTGCAGCATCCGAGATACGAAGACGAAGGAAAACCGATGAAGTTCAGCGAAGCTTGGCTGCGCGAGTGGGTCGACCCCACGATCACGACCGAACAACTGGCGGACCAGCTCAGCATGGCGGGCCTCGAGGTCGATTCCGTCGAGCCGGCCGCGGCGAAATTCGAGGGTGTGGTCGTAGGCCACGTGCTCACGCGAGAGCAGCACCCCGACGCCGACAAGCTCAGCGTTTGCAGCGTCGACATCGGCGCCGGCGAGCCGTCACAGATTGTTTGCGGTGCGAAGAATGTCGCCGCTGGGATGAAAGTGCCCGTTGCGGTCCTCGGTGCGACACTGCCCGGCGACTTCAAGATCAAACGCGCCAAACTGCGTGGTGTCGAATCATTCGGCATGATCTGCTCGGCCTCCGAGCTGGGTCTCGCCGAATCCTCGGACGGCATCCTGGCGCTGCCGATGGATGCGCCTGTCGGTAGCGACATCCGTAGCTACCTTGCGCTCGATGATCAGTGTATCGATGTCGACCTCACGCCGGACCGAGCCGACTGTCTGAGTGTCGCGGGGATCGCGCGCGAGGTCGGTGTGCTCAACCGCATCGCCGTGCGCGCTCCCGACGTGGTGCCAGTGGCCGCCGTCATCGACACCACGTTTCCGGTGGAGGTTGCGGCGTCTGCCGCCTGCCCGCGTTACCTTTGTCGCATCGTTCGCGGTATCGATGCAGCGGCATCGACACCGGACTGGATGGTCGAGAAACTGCGCCGTAGTGGCTTGCGTGCGATCTCGCCCGTGGTTGACGTCACCAACTACGTCATGCTGGAACTTGGCCAGCCCATGCATGGATTCGACCTCGCGAAGCTCGACGGGGGTATCCGCGTGCGCATGGCCAACGAGGGTGAAACGCTGACGTTGCTCAATGACAGTAACGTCACCTTGCGTGCAGACACGTTGGTCATCGCGGACCATGCGAAGGCGCTCGCCGTGGCCGGGATCATGGGTGGGGCGGCGAGCGGCGTCGGCGCGGAGACGCGCGACGTGCTACTCGAATCGGCATTCTTCGCGCCACTCGCGATCGCCGGCAAGGCGCGCAGCTATGGCCTGCACACGGATTCTTCGCATCGCTT
>JAGRHA010000174.1 GCA_020445205.1 Gammaproteobacteria bacterium | reverse complement strand
GGATCGAGGAAAGCGACCTCGGTCGTGTCCTCCGCGGTAGCACGCACGACGACATTGCATGGCAGCAGTACACCCGCGTTCGGTTCATCGGCAATCACCCGCTCGGCCAGCTTGGGATTGCAGGCACCGAGGATATGGTAGGCGGGGATATCTTTATCCATCTTGTTCTTGAAGATCGCCTGCACATCGACGTCGCTGACGATACCCAGGTGTTCCGACATCAGTACTTCGCGCACATGCGCCATTGCGTCGTCGAACGCCATCGCCAGCGTAACGTGAAACTCATACATCTCTGCCGCTCCGTTAATGCGTCGTTTTTTCTCAGACCGCGACTCTAGTTGGCTGACACCCAACGGGCAATGGCATTCGTCAATCGGCGTCGACACCGATGGCCGGCCTACCGCCCCGTGACAGACAACACCAGCAACCTGGCGTCGCCGCGGCACGCCACCGAACGTGCCGCGACGGTACTTGTCAGCCTGCCCGGCCCGCGGCAGTCGCCTCAGGCACTTCGACAAGACGACCGGACTTGCAGTCGTAGATGTAGCCGTAGACCGGGATGTCCGCAGCAACCAAGGGATGCGCCTTGATGCGCTTGACGTCTTCCACGACGCTCGCCGCATTGTCGGCAATCGTCAGCCAGTTGATATAGCGTCCCTCGGGCGAACCAGGGCCCTTGCCCACATCGTGCCAACCACTGGCATCGACCGTCGCGGTCTCGAGGCTGCTTGCCAGGAGATCGGCCATGATGTCGTTGCTGAAGGTCTCCATTCCGCAGTCGGTGTGATGGATCACGAACCACTCCTGTGTCCCCAGGAGTTTGTGCGATATCACGAGCGAACGGATCGCATCGTCGCTCGCCCGGCCGCCCGCATTGCGGATGACATGTGCATCCCCTTCAGCGAGCCCGGCGTACTTGGCCGGGTCGAGTCGCGCATCCATGCACGTCAGGATGGCAAACCGCCTGCCCGGCGGCATCGGCAAGTCCGCCTTGTCACCGAAATCCGCCGCATAAGTCCCGTTGGCGGCCATTACCTCTTCAACGATCTTACTCATGGTTCTTCTCCGTCGCCTGAATTGCTTGTTGTTGCTCTCGCGCCGGTCGCCATGCGGCCGGTCCATCAAGCCTAGACGAACAATCGCGTGCGCGACGCAGCCGCGGGCAGTGGGGAAAAACAATCCGGGATTGTCCCCGATCCGGCGCTGCCTTGCGCATCGGGCGGACGGCCACGACCGATCGATGGCAACAGCCACGCTTCCTTGCCCTCCGAGGGCGACGTGCGCACCCGTTCGCTTCACCCGTGCACGGCTCGTTGGCGATGTGCTCGCCCGCGAGGCCCACGCGCAGACAGGTCAATATTCGCAAACTCAATCAATCGCGGATAGCCTGCCCTGGTAGAGTCCACGGGCAACAGGTCCATCCGGGGGCGCATTTGACATGGTGCAGGTTTCTCATTGGTGCCGCGTGGCGATCGACGGCGCAACCCACATTGGCAGGGTGCGCGACGACCACATCGAACTCTGTCGTGGCGACATGTTCAACGACCCGAGACCGACAGGAGAATGTATCGATGTGCAGGATGCGGTGTGGTTGCCACCCGTCGTGCCCGGCCAGTTTCTTGGACTGTGGAACAATCTGCACGCGCGCCAGCAGGTCGAAAACACCCTGATCCCGGGGTTTCCGCTCTATTTCGTCAAACTCGCCGATTCCGTATCGGCACACCTGCGCGACATCCCGTGTCCAGATGCGCTGCAAGGAGCGGTCAAGTTCGAAGCGGAACTCGGCATCGTGATCGGCCGGCGGTGTCACCGGCTGTCGGCCAACGAGGTCGACGACGCGATCTTCGGTTACACCTGTGTCAACGACGTGACCGCACCGCAAGTCCTGTTCGACAACCCCGAGTTTCCGCAGTGGTGCCGCGCCAAGAGTTACCCGGGTTTTGGTCCGATCGGCCCCGTGATTGCACGTGGCATCGACCCCGATTCACTGCAGGTACAGGGAATACTCGATGGCGCGATCAAACAGGACTACCCCGTCAGCGACATGATCTTTTCGCCGCGCGAGATCGTGCGCATGATCAGCCAGGAGATCACCCTGCAAGCCGGCGACGTCATCGCGTGCGGCACCTCGCTCGGCGCCGATACGATGCAACGTGGCCAGACCATCGAGATACACATTGCCGGTATCGGTACACTGCACAACACGGTGCGCTAAGCGCCGGTATCAGCAGGTTCAACGGCGGGCGCGGTAGAACAGATTCCAGGTATCGAATGGATAGATCCTGGCGTCGTCTAATTGTTGTTCGACAGTTGCGGTGGATGATGAGAGCATGCTTTAACGAATTGGATGTCATCTACCGAATAGGGAAATATGTCAGGTGCCGGATAACGCGCCGCCAATCGCTCACTTACGAAAACGAACCGACGGCTCTGTAGAACAACATCTACTCGAAGCCCATCTGCTCGATGTCGCGCGAAAGTCCCGCGAGTTCACCGCTGCGTTTGGTTCCGGCGGGTGGGGACACGCGGCCGGCCTATGGCATGACCTGGGTAAGTACCGCCAAGGGTTTCAACGTTACATCCGTGAAACCAACGATCCCGACGCCCACGTCGAGTCGCCAATTGCGTCCGTCGCGAAGACCCATTCCGGCGCTGGCGCACTACATGCTATCGAATACTTCGAGAACGCTGCAGGTGCCCAGGGGCAAATCATAGGCCGCGTTATTGCCTACCTAATCGCTGGACATCATGCCGGGCTCTACGACGGACAGGACCTGGCGGCACGCCTGGCATCGGACGCCACGCGCATCGAGCGCGACGAGGCCATCGCCGCAAAACCAGCAGCCAGCATCTTGGCTCCCGAGGCTCTGCCCGATGTCGCTGCGATACCAGCCGAAACGCCGGGCAGCGTACCGGGTCGGTTTGCGCTTTGGCTGCGTATGTTGTTCTCATCGCTGGTTGATGCCGACTTTCTCGATACCGAAGCATTCATGGATCAAGGCAAGGAGTCAGCACGCACTGGATTCGCCACGCCAGTACAGCTGCTGGATCGATTCGATACATTCATGACCAGGTTCGGAGCGGGCGTCGCTCCGTCGCCAGTCAACCGCCTTCGCGCCGACATCCTGCAACAGTGCCGCGACAAATCAGCATACTCACCCGGCGTCTTTACCCTCACCGTACCCACCGGCGGTGGAAAGACACTCGCCAGTCTCGGATTCGCCCTCACCCACGCTGTGGCCCACGATAAGCACCGAGTCATCTATGCCATTCCCTACACGTCGATCATCGAGCAGACCGCCGAGATCTTCCGCTCGGTACTGGGTGAGGCGGATGTAGTCGAGCACCACAGCAATGCCGAACTCGACGACGCGCGCGAGAATGCCCGCTCGCGCCTCGCCTGCGAAAACTGGGATGCGCCGATTGTCGTCACCACCAACGTGCAGCTGTTCGAAAGCCTGTTCGCGACGCGCACCTCGCGCTGCCGCAAACTGCACAACCTCGTTGGCAGCGTGATCGTGCTCGACGAGGCACAGCTGCTGCCGGTAGATTTCCTGCAGCCAGTGCTGGATGTACTTCGCTTGCTGGTCGACGACTATGGCGTCACCCTGGTGCTCTGTACCGCTACCCAACCGGCACTAACGAGCACCCAGCGCTTCGACCCACGTAAAGGCCTGCGTGGCTTCGACCTAGGCTGCGTTACCGAAATCGTCGACGACGTCCCCGCACTCTACGCCGCACTGGATCGGGTACAGGTGCACCGCCCCATCGACCTGGATCGGGCCGATGACTGGCCGACGATCACCGACAGGATCATCCAGCACGATGCCGTGCTCACCATCGTCAATCGCCGACAGGATGCCCGCGACCTCTACGCCCAGCTGCGCGCCCACGATGACCGAGGTCTTTATCACCTGTCTGCG
>JAGRHA010000173.1 GCA_020445205.1 Gammaproteobacteria bacterium | reverse complement strand
TGAATTCCTTGGCCACCCCACCGGCCTGCTCGATCTCCGCGGCGACCAGCTGACCGAGGTCCTTGAGATGGACATGACCGGGGACGAACTGGGTGAACGAGTTGGCGATCGCGATGATCGGCTTGTCGAAATCCGCGTCTTTCATCCCGGTGGCGCGCCACAGCGCGCGCGCGCCGGCCATATTGCGGCCGTGGGTGGTGGTGCGGGAACGGTATCGGGGCATCTCGGAGTCTCCAAACGGAAAACGGCGGTCAATCGTGCATTATGGCGCCACGCCAGCGTCGAAGAAACCGCCACGACCTTGCCACCCCACCAATAGCCGGACATCCGTCTATAATTCGAGCAACCTGCAATCTAATCCGTACGTCCGTCCGAAAGGTTAGCGAATGGCCAAGAAAAGCGAGCGCACCCGGCAGCGCGTCGTCGAGGCTGCCAACCGGCTCTTCTACCACAAGGGCTACAACCAGACGTCATTCAGTGACGTGGTCGATGCCGCTGGCGTGCCACGCGGCAACATCTATTACTACTTCAAGACCAAGGACGAGATCCTCGAGGCCGCGATCCGCTACCGCGTCGAACGCATCAGCCAGATGCTCGAGGCCTGGACCGGGACCTATCGCACGCCGATTGAACGCCTGCACCGTTTCATCGCGATCCTCACCAACAGCGCCGATTCGATCATGCGCTACGGCTGCCCGATGGGGACGCTGAACACCGAGCTCGGCAAAGACCAGGCCGTCTTGCAGGAGCAGGCGGAGAACCTTTTCAAACTGTTCGAGAACTGGCTGTCCGACCAGTTCTCGGAGCTCGGGTATGCAGGCCGCGCGCGCGAGTTGGCGTTGCGCCTGATGGCGCACGGCCAGGGCATCAGCGTCATGGCACACGTGCACAGCGATCCGGCCTTTTTGCGGCGCGAGAAGGAGCACCTCGAAAACTGGTTGAACCGTCTCGCCGATGGCGACGACGATTGCGCCTGAACGCCTGCGCATTGACGTCATCACCATTGTTTCACCCTGCCTGACGGAGCAATCGGATGGCACACCATCCCGAGCGCCATTTCAGTGAACGCATCGGCTGGCTGCGTGCCGCGGTCCTCGGTGCCAACGACGGCATCGTGTCGACCGCAAGCCTGCTGGTCGGCGTGGCGGCCGCGGCCGCCACGCGCGCCGATATCCTGATCGCGGGCGTCGCCGGCCTGGTCGCCGGTGCCATGTCGATGGCCGCCGGCGAGTACGTGTCGGTGAGTTCGCAGGCCGACACCGAGCGCGCCGATCTCGAACGCGAACGCCGTGAACTCGAACAGAACGAGACCTTCGAACGTGAGGAACTCACGCAGATCTATGTCGGGCGTGGGCTCGATGCCGCGCTCGCGGCACAGGTCGCCGAGCAGCTCATGGCGCATGACGCGCTCGCGGCGCATGCGCGCGATGAACTCGGACTGACCGAGGTGCACAGCGCGCGCCCCGTACAGGCGGCGCTGGCCTCGGCCGCAACCTTCGCCGTCGGTGCCGCGCTGCCGCTGATGCTGGCGTGGGTCAGCCCGGACGCGGCCATGATCCCGGCGATTGCTTCGGGTTCGCTACTGAGCCTGGCCGTACTCGGCGCACTCGCGGCCCATGTGGGCGGCGCGCCGATGCACGTCGGTGCCGCCCGCGTCACCCTGTGGGGCTCGCTGGCGATGGCCGCCACGGCCGCCGTCGGCGCACTGTTCGGCACCGTCGCATGATGGCGAGGTGTGCGGTCCGCACGGCGTCGCTATCATCGACTGTCAGCCACCGTTCGCCAGGAGCCGCCGATGAAAGCCGTTGCCTACCGTGAGTCGCTGCCGATCAGCGATCCGCAGTCGTTGATCGACGTCGAACTGCCCGAACCCGTGGCAACGGGCCGCGACCTCCTGGTCGAGGTCCGCGCCGTCTCGGTGAACCCGGTCGATACCAAGATGCGCATGCGCTCGACACCCGGCCCCGGCGAGGCATTCGTTCTCGGTTGGGACGCCGCCGGTGTGGTTGTCGCGAGCGGCCCCGATGCGACGCTGTTCCAGCCCGGCGACGAGGTCTGGTATGCAGGCGCGATCGACCGCCCCGGCACCAATGCCCAGTTCCACCTCGTCGACGAGCGCATCGTCGGTCACAAGCCCGCATCGCTGGATTTCGCCCATGCAGCGGCCTTGCCGCTGACCAGCATCACGGCGTGGGAACTGTTGTTCGAACGCCTCGGCGTCGCCGCGGGCAAGCGCCACGACGCGCGCAGCTTGTTGGTCATCGGCGCGGCCGGCGGTGTCGGTTCGATCCTGGTACAGCTGGCGAGCCGGCTCACCGGGGTGCGCGTGATTGGCACCGCATCACGCCCCGAGACTGCGGCATGGATACGCGAGCTCGGTGCGCATGCGGTCATCGACCACAGTCAAGCGCTGCCGGCACAGCTCGCCGCGCTCGACCTGCCACCGGTCAGCCTGGTCGCCAGCCTGACCAAGACCGACGCCCATTTCGAAGAGATCGTCGAGTTGCTACAACCGCAAGGCCGCCTCGCGCTCATCGACGACCCCGGTCCACTCAATGTCACGCTGCTCAAGCGCAAGTGCCTGTCGCTGCACTGGGAGCTCATGTTCACACGCTCGCTGTTCCAGACCGACGACATGGTCGCGCAGCACGCGTTGCTCGATGACGTCGCCCAGCTCGTCGACAACGGGGTGATTCGCACGACGCTCGCCGACCACTTCGGCACCATCAATGCCGCCAACCTGCGCCGCGCACACGCGCTGATCGAAAGCGGTCGTGCGCGCGGCAAGATCGTGCTCGAGGGTTTCTGAGGACACGCCGTGACGCCAGCGCTTTGGTTACACTGGTGGCGTACCGATCCCATGCGGAGTGAATGGCCATGAGCGAGCTGCTGCCTTCGACACCCCTGCTGTCGGCCTTCGTGCTGGCGAGCCTGGTACTTGCCGTGACCCCCGGACCCGGCGTGTTGTACATCGTGGCGGCCAGCGTGGGGCACGGACGCGCCAACGGCTTGGCCTCGGTCGCCGGCGTCGCCCTCGGCAACCTCGGCAATGCGATCGGTGCCGCGGTCGGCCTGGCGGCGCTGTTTGCGGTCTCCTCGGCCTCGTTCACATTGGTGAAATACGCCGGCGCCGCGTATTTGATCTACCTCGGCGTGCGCATGCTGCGGCAGAAGCCGGCCGATGAAGCAGCGCCGACCCGCAGCGCACCACCGAAACGCGTCGCCTTTCGCGACGGCCTCGTGGTGGCATTGCTCAATCCAAAGACAACACTGTTCTTCGCCGCGTTCCTGCCGCAGTTCATGAACCCTGCCGGTTCGACACTGATCCAGGGCCTGCTGCTCGGCGGCCTGTTCGTCGCGATCGCCGCGATCACGGATTCGGTGTACGCCCTGCTCGCGGGTCACATCGCCACGCGCTTGCGGCGCTCCGCAGCGGCACGCACGTTGGGACGACGCACCAGCGGTGTCACCTACATCGCACTCGGCGTGCTCGCGGCCACCACCGACGTGCCGCGCAACAGCAGCCGCGGCGCCTGAGTCAGTCGCGCAGGCGCAACAGCCTGCGATAACCACCGTCACGCAACGCACGCGCAGTGTCGAGCTGAGAACGCCAGTCATCGACGACGCACGCCATGTGCGGCCCTGATGCACCCGACATTTCCGCGTCGAGCAGACGCAGGGCTATCGTCAGCGTCTCCCGCCAGGCCGCGATTGTCGGTGCACGCAACGAGCCGTCAGTGATGCGTTGACGCTGGACGATCTGCAGGCGTCGCTTGGCGTGCTCGAGCTGGTCCGCGAGCGGCAACGACAGATCGAAGCCGAGCGCCACACGTTGCGGATCACGACCCAACCACGCCGCATCGTCGTGTTCGACGAGCGGCAGCGATGCTTCCTGTGGTCGCCATGTCAGTCGGCCGGCGCCGACAACGTCATCATCGTGTGGGTCGGGCGGAAACTTGTAGAAACCCCAGCGCGCACCGAATGCGCACTCGATCAGTACCTTGTCCTGATCCACGCGGCATTCGCCGTCGGCACAGTCGCTGGCCGCGACCCAGGTGCGCGGATCACGTTTCCAGGCGGCGAAGTCGCGATTGGGCGGACGCCCGTAGAGACTTTCGAGTTCACGCCACAAGCGGTCAAATGCCTGCCATTCGGCACGGTAGGTCGGATTGCGGCGCAGAAATTCCCACGCCCACTGCGCCGCATCGAGGTCGGTGGTGAAGGCGTACTGCCCCGCCTGCTGCCAGTCACGTTCGATCATGCCGGCATGTTAGCGCACACGCGCTTGACGGCCGCGAGGCCGCGGCCAATGCTAGCGCGATGAAACACCCCTCCCTGCAGCAGATGATGCAACGCCTGATCGCCTCGCCATCGGTCAGCAGCGTCAGTCCCGAATGGGACCAGTCCAATGCCCAGGTCATCGACCACCTCGCCGAGTGGTGCGAGGGTGCGGGGTTCGCCGTCGAGCGCCTGCCGATCGTCGGTCATCCCGGCAAGTTCAACCTCGTCGCGAGTGCCGGCAGCGGGCCCGATGGCCTGGTGTTGTCGGGTCATACCGATACGGTGCCATACGACGAGGCGCGCTGGCACAGCGATCCGTTCACTCTGCGTGAGCACGCCGACCGCTGGTACGGACTCGGCACCTGTGACATGAAGGGATTCTTCGCCGTCGTGCTCGATGCCTTGCGCGACCTCGATCTCGCACGCCTGCAGCACCCGCTGATCCTGATCGCCACGGCCGACGAAGAAAGCAGCATGTGTGGTGCCAAGGCGCTGCTCGACACCCATCGCCGCCTCGGCCGCCACGCCGTGATCGGGGAACCGACCGGCATGAAACCGATCCGCCTGCACAAGGGCATCGGCATGGAGGCGATCCGTGTCAGCGGGCGGTCGGGGCATTCCAGCGACCCGTCACTCGGCGCAAACGCCCTCGACGGCATGAGCCTCGTGCTCAACGAACTCATCGCCTGGCGCAGTGACTTGCAGCGCCGCTATCGCAATCCGCTGTTCGCAGTCGACGTACCGACGCTCAACCTTGGCCACATCCACGGCGGCGACAATCCGAACCGTATCTGTGCGCAATGCGAGCTGCATTTCGACATCCGTCCCCTGCCCGGCATGGATCTCGACACCTTGCGCGCCGAGATCGACCAACGCCTCGGCGAGCGCCTTGCGGGCAGCGGGCTCGGCATCGAACGTATCGCCCTGTTCGAAGGCATCCCGGCCATGGAGACGCCGGCCGACTCGCCGATCGTGCGTGCCGCCGAACAACTGACCGGCTACAGCGCGGGTGCCGTCGCCTTCGGCACCGAAGGCCCGTACCTGAACGCACTGGGCATGCAGACCGTGATCATGGGGCCCGGCAGCATCGATCAGGCCCACCAGCCCGACGAGTATCTCGCCCTCGACCAGCTCGAGCCGGCGACACAGACCATCCGTGCGCTGGTGGAGCGCTTCTGCCTGGCGTAGCAGCCTGGATGGCAATGCATGGACCGTGGCGCCCGACGGCCGGACGGCATTGGCCGCCAGGCATCTGCGATCGTCAACGCCGGCGGGTCACGGCGTGAACAGCAACTCGAGATAGTTGCGACACTGCACCAACTGTTCTGACGCCAGCTTGGGTTCGTTCATGACCTTGGCGAGGATGAACGCACCTTCGAACGTCGTCAGCACATGGTCGGCGACATGCCCGAGCTCGACCGGGATACGTGGTGGGTACTCCGCGGCGACGGCGCGCACCTTGGCGCTCAAGCGCTCGCGCCAGAAATGCATCATGCGTTCGACCTGCGCCATCGTTTGCGCCGAGATGGCACCGCTCTGATAACAGTACGAAGCATACAGGCAACCGGGAAAAGGCTCTTCGAGCTGTTCGGTCATCTCGATGAACAGGCCGACGAAGATCAGCAGCTGCTGTAGCGGATCGCGCGCGAGCTGCTCCGCCTTGGCCATGGCATCGCCGAAGTGGTGTTCATCCTGATCGGCATAACGCTCGATCAGCGCCGCCGCGAGATCGTGCTTGGTCTTGAAGTGATAGAAGAAGGTGCCCTTGGTCACGCCCGCACGGTCGATCACCTTTTCCACCGACGTTCCAGCAAGACCGACATCCAGCACCATGTCCTGTGCGACGTCCATGATCTTGTTGCGCGTTGCAGTCCCATCACGTGGCACGGTTCAACCCTCCTCTGCGGCCGGAGCACCTCATGCAAGCATAACCAAGGTGCGCTTGTTGTACCGTGGGTCAGTTTCCCCGTCGTTATCGGGCCGCGCGCGCGCATCCCGCGACAAAGACAGGAAAGATTTCTCGCTATTTCAGCGTCTTAACCTTACTCGAATTTTCTTTGTTGTTGTGTTGCGACCCTAAATTGCTCGCACCTAGGCTTTCCTCACACACCTTCACTGCCCAGTAACGAGGAAAACACGATGTGCAACGCCTGCCTGCCGACCCCCACCACCGCCGACACCGACGCCTTCGCTGCGTCGCTGTTGCAGACGCTCAACCACGGTGCCCTCGCCCTCATGGTGTCGATCGGCCACCGCACGGGCCTGTTCGATACGCTCGCCGAGCTGCCGCCCAGTGACAGCGCAACCATTGCGGCACACGCCGGACTCGACGAACGCTACGTACGCGAGTGGCTCGCGGCGATGGTCACGGGTGGTATCGTCGACTTCGCGTCCCAGGACCGCCGCTACCACCTGCCGGCGCACCGCGCGGCCCTGCTCACGCGCGCGGCATCGCCCGACAACATTGCCGTGTACGCGCAGTACATCGGTGTGCTGGGACAGGTCGAGGACCGCATCATCGATTGCTTCCGCCACGGCGGCGGCGTCGCCTACGAGCACTATCCGCGCTTTCACGAGGTCATGGCCGAGGACAGCGGGCAGACCGTGGTGGCCGGCCTGGA